>JAPHSA010000061.1 GCA_026193235.1 Deltaproteobacteria bacterium
GATCACTGGTGCGTACCTCCAGGCGTTTTGCATTTGCGGGGACATTCGGTGAGATGGTTTGTATTTCTTGGCTGTGGATCTATCTGGGCATTGATTTTATCAGCCGTGGCAAGGCCGTCTACCGTCTGCTTGATGCGGTCGTTACTTTTCATCGCAGCTTGCCCGTTGCCGGTGAAACAATACGCTATGACATCAAAATTGAAGAGTTTTTCCGTCAGGATCAAACCTATTTATTCCGTTTTAATTTTGAGGGAACGGTCAACGGTGAACCGCTGTTATCAATGCGGCAGGGTTGTGCCGGATTTTTTACTGCCGAAGAATTGGCTGCAGGGCAGGGCATTGTCCATACAAAACTTGACCTCTTGCCGCAACCGGGAACAATCCCGGATGACTGGTGTGAACTGGTTCCGCTTAAAATTGAAAACTATGACGAAGCTCAGATTGACGCTCTCTATGCGGGCGATCTTGTTGCCGGCTTCGGTCCAGAATTTGCTCAACTGAATCTCAAGCAACCATACACGCTGCCTGGTGGAAAGCTGAAACTTGTCGATCGAGTCATTCAGTTGGATCCACAGGGAGGACGTTATGGTCTCGGACAGATTACCGCTGAGATGGACATTCAGCCAGATGATTGGTTTCTCACCTGCCACTTTGTTGATGATCGGGTCATGCCCGGGACGTTGATGTACGAGTGTTGTATGCATACCCTGCGGATTTATCTCCTGCGCATGGGCTGGGTCGGGGAAGAGGGAGATACCTGGTGTGAACCGGTTCCGGGCATTGCCAGCGGCCTGAAATGTCGTGGGCAGGTCGTTGAAACAACCAAGACTGTCACGTACCAGGTCAGTATCAAAGAACTTGGTTATCGACCAGAACCCTACGCAATTGTTGATGCACTGATGTTTGCCGATGGTCATCCAATTGTTGAGATTCCCGCTATGTCAGTGCAATTAGCCGGGCTGAATCGTGAAAAAGTAGAAGCACTCTGGAAAACAAAGATAAAAAGTGGGCCTGAAGCACAGCCCAAACAGATCCTTTATGATACAGATCGTATCAGGGCTTTCGCTATTGGAAATCCTTCGGAGGCCTTCGGTGAACCCTATAAACAGTTTGATCACGACCGCAAGATTGCCCGTTTGCCAGGTCCTCCTTATCAGTTTCTTGATCGCATCGTCGCCATAGACGGGGAACCCTGGAAGTTGACTGAAGGGGTGACGATTGTCGCTGAATACGACGTTCCTGTGGATGCCTGGTATTTTTCAGCCGGGCGCCAGCAAAATATGCCCTTCAGCATCCTGCTGGAGATAGGTTTACAACCCTGTGGGTGGTTGGCCGCCTATCTTGGTTCAGCCTTAACCAGCTCGACTGATCTTTCCTTCCGCAACCTGGATGGCAACGCTATTCAATATCGTCCAGTCACAGCGCAGTCTGGCACCCTGTCGATTAAAGTAAAAATCACAAAGGTTGCCAGCAGTGGCGGTATGATTATTCAGAATTACGATTTTGCTATCCATGATGTACAGGGGCTCGTTTATGAGGGTGATACTGTTTTTGGTTTCTTTTCCAAGGAATCACTGGCGCAACAGGTTGGTGTGCGGGGTGCTCAGCCCTATCAGCCAAGCGCTGAGGAATCACTTCAGGCTGAGACCTTGAGTTATCCAACCACCGCCCCTTTTCCTGACACGACAATGCGCATGCTCGATTCTATCGAACTCTTTGTCAAAGAGGGTGGCCCGCATGGATTAGGCTATATACGCGGGACAAAAACAGTGGACCCTGAAGAGTGGTTTTTTAAGGCCCACTTTTATCAGGACCCGGTCTGCCCTGGTTCTTTAGGCCTGGAATCATTTCTGCAATTATTAAAAATTGTCGCAGCGAAGCGCTGGGGAGCTACAGATGCAACCATTTTTGAAGCCGTTGCTCTCGGTGAGAAACATAGCTGGAATTACCGTGGGCAGATTGTCCCTGAAAATAAGCTGATCGTTGTTGAGGCTGTGGTGACAGCTGTCGATGAGCAAAATAGACTGATCAAGGCTGATGGCTTCCTCAAGGTTGATGGGAAAACCATTTATCAGATGAAAGATTTTTCTCTCAAACAGACTGTATAATTTTGAGAAACTTCACTTAATTGATTCATCTATGTTACAAACGCTTCCCTTACGGAGGCTATCCCTTTAGATTAACTGGAACCAAGGATGAAATATACAAGAGTCTATATTGAATCAGTCGGTTATGAGTTGGCACCGATTGTTATGACCTCGGCAGAACTGGAGCACCGGCTGCAACCAGTGTACAAGGCGTTACATATTGCGCCTGGGCAATTAGAGGCGCTGACCGGTATTCGTGAGCGGCGCTGGTGGAAGCCTAATACACCCATCTCCTACGGAGCTATTGCTGCAGCTAAAAAAGCGTTGCAGGAACGCTATATTGCACCACAGGATATTGGCGCAGTGGTTTATGCCGGAGTTTGCCGCGAGCACTTTGAACCGGCAACGGCCTGCCAGGTTGCGGCTGCTCTTGGTGTCCAGGGAAATGTTGCTATCTACGATACGTCAAATGCCTGTCTTGGTGTACTGAATGGTGTCCTTGATATTGCCAACCGGATCGAACTGGGACAGATTCGCGCTGGGTTGGTTGTCGCCTGTGAAAGTTCTCGCGAAATCAATGAAATCATGATTCAGCAGATGCTGGCAAATCCATCCATGACCCTGTTTACAACGTCTCTGGCGACTTTGACAGGTGGTTCCGGTGCGGCAGCGGTTCTATTGACAGATGGTTCTTTCTCACCTTCCAGACGGCCTAAATTACTCGGCGGTGTTAATATCGCTGAACCGCAGTTTCACAAGCTTTGTCGTTGGGGAATCAACACCGAATCACCAGAAAACCATACCCCTTATATGCAGACAGATGCCGTTGCAGTCATGAAACATGGGGTCGAATTGGGAAAACGCACCTGGGAGGCTTTCTCCCAAGAACTTGGAATCACTGCTGATCGGATTGATAAGGTTATCTGTCATCAGGTAGGTGAAGCTCATCAGAAGTTGATACTCCAGACAATCGGGGTTGATCCGGCGAAAGATTTTCCGACGTTTGAATTTCTCGGCAATATGGGTACGGTTTCATTACCGATTACCGCAGCAATCGCCAAGGAACGGGATCAACTACGACCCGGTGATCTGGTTGGTTTTCTTGGTATCGGTAGTGGGCTTAATTGTCTGATGGCGGCAATTCAATGGTAATGGTTTATTCCTTTTGGCCTCCGCAGAGCTTTCTATGCCACTAGACTCCCCCTTGTTTAAAGCACAATATCCCTTCAAAAGTCATTTCCTCGACCTTAACGGACTGAAATATCATTATCTGGATGAGGGCCAAGGGGAAACGCTGCTGATGCTGCATGGGAACCCTTCCTGGTCATTTTATTACCGTCATCTCGTCCGTGAGTTGCGAAGCAATTATCGTCTGATTGTTCCGGATCATATCGGCTGTGGCCTGTCGGATAAACCGGTCGATTCTCAGTATTCCTTTACTCTTGAGCAAAGAGTTGATGACCTGGACAGTCTGATTCAATATCTGGGTTTAAAGACAAAAATCACCCTGATTCTCCACGACTGGGGTGGTATGATCGGCATGGCCTGGGCCGCACGCTACCCGGAACGGATTGCGCGTTTGGTCATCATGAATACTGCGGCTTTCCACTTGCCCGCTGATAAAAAACTGCCTTTAGCTTTAAAACTCTGCCGCGATACTCAGTTAGGTGCGTTTCTCGTCCAAGGTCTCAATCTATTTGCCCGGGCGGCGGCTTTTGTTGGCTGCAAAAGAAAAAGAATGTCGGCCGAATTGCGTCGTATCTATTGCAGTCCGTATGATAACTGGCAACACCGCGTTGCGACTTTGCGTTTTGTTCAGGATATCCCGCTCAAACCGGAAGATCCCGGTTACGCTCTGATCAGTCAGACCGAGGCTGCGCTCCCACAGTTTTCCGACCGGCCTGTGTGTATCTGCTGGGGTGAAAAAGACTTTGTTTTCGACCGCCACTTTCTGAACCGCTGGCGGGAATATTTTCCTGCTGCAGCTGTCCATAGGTATCAGGATTGCGGCCACTATATTCTTGAAGATGCCAAGGACGATGTCATTCCGGTGATCAGCCAGTTTCTTGCTGATAATCCACTTGAGTCTGAACCCTTATGATTTCTGATAAGCCGACCAATATCGCCGCATATCTCCCACAAATGGCACATCAACAACCCGAAACTCCCGCAATTTTCATCCCCACCAGCCAAAACAAACAGTATCAACAATACAGTTTTCTGCGACTCGATCAGGAAAGCAACCGTGTTGCCCGTGCTCTGATCTCAGTCGGGATCAAACGGGGTGTGCGAACCGCATTGATGGTGAAGCCCGGGATAGATTTTTTTGTCTTGACCTTTGCGCTGTTCAAAATCGGTGCCGTCCCAATTCTGATAGATCCGGGTATCGGTGTGAAGAATCTTAAACTGTGCCTGGCAGAAGCCGAACCGGAAGCCTTTATCGGCATCCCTCAGGCACAGCTTGCCCGATTGCTGTTCGGTTGGGGAAAAACAACGTTGAAGATGACGTTAACTGTTGGCCGTAAGCTTTTCTGGGGAGGAACATCCTTAGCTGAGTTGACTGCGGCCTTGCCTCCTGATTGTGATTTTCCGGTTGCTGCAACAGCTACCGATGAGATGGCAGCTATCCTTTTTACCAGTGGCAGCACCGGGGTGCCCAAAGGAGTTGTTTATACCCATGGAAATTTTCTCGCCCAGGTTCATCAGTTGCAGAAAACCTATAATATCTGCCCTGGAGAAATTGACCTGCCAACTTTCCCATTATTTGCGCTTTTTGCTCCAGCGTTAGGGATGACCTCGGTTATCCCCGTGATGGACTTTACTCGTCCCGGCGCTGTCGCACCACAAAATATTATTCAGCCGATTCAACAGTTTAATATTACGACGATGTTTGGCTCTCCGGCGTTGATTAACCGGGTTGGTCGCTACGGCGCTGAGCATGGGATCAAACTACCCTCACTGAAGCGGGCGATCTCTGCAGGTGCGCCGGTTGCTGCGCCGGTTCTCGAGCGTTTTTGTGAAATGCTGAACGCTGAAGCACAGATCTTCACCCCTTACGGAGCAACAGAATCTTTGCCGGTCTGTTCTATCGGCAGCCAGGAAATTTTGGCAGAAACCCGAGAATATACTGATAGGGGGAAAGGTGTCTGTGTCGGTCATGCCGTCCCGGACATCGAGCTGAAAATAATCCAGATCAGTGATGCCGCGATAGAGTGCTGGGACGACAGTTTAACTGTTGCAGAAGGTGACATTGGAGAGATTATCGTCAAGGGGCCGCAGGTCACCGGGAGCTATTACAACCGGCCCAAATCAACGGCACTGGCAAAAATTGATGATCGCCACAATGGCGGCTTTTTCCATCGCATGGGAGATCTGGGCTACCGTGACAGAAAAGGGCGAGTCTGGTTTTGTGGCCGTAAAGCTCATCGAGTTATTTGCCCTGACCGAACCCTCTATACCATCCCCTGTGAAGCTATTTTCAATACCCATCCCAAGGTTTTCCGTTCAGCCCTGGTGGGGGTAGGCCAAGCTGACAACAGGCTGCCGGTGATTTGTGTTGAACTGGAACAGGGTGTTCGCAAAAGCGAGCAGCCACAACTTCAGGCGGAACTCCTGAAAATTGCGCAGGGACATGATTTAACCAGAACCATTGGACATATTCTCTTCCACCCCGCATTTCCCGTTGATATCAGGCACAATGCCAAGATATTCCGTGAAAAGCTGGCCGTCTGGGCTCAAGGTCAGTTGTCATGAAGATTCTGGTGACGGGTGGTGGCGGTTTTCTCGGAAAAGCAATCATCAAACTGTTACTGCAGCAGGGGCATCAGCTGCGTTCCTATTCCCGTTCAACGTATCCGCAACTCAAAGAACTCGGAGTAGAACAGCTTTCGGGCGATCTGAACGATCCGGAATCGGTGAGCCAAGCAGTCAAAGGTTGTGAGCTGGTTTTTCACGTTGCTGCCAAAGCCGGTGTCTGGGGACGCTCTGCTGATTATTATCAGACCAATGTCCTTGGCACGAAGAACATTATCCATTCCTGTCGCAAATACCGCGTTCAACGTCTTATCTATACCAGCTCACCGAGTGTTGTGTTTGATGGCACAGATATGGAGGGAGTTAACGAATCGGTTCCTTACCCGGAACATTTCCATGCAGACTACCCTCAGACCAAGGCTCAGGCAGAGAGATTAGTTCTCTCTGCCAATGATCAGTCGCTGGCAACCGTTGCGCTGCGTCCCCACCTGATCTGGGGCCCCGAAGATAATCATCTGGTGCCACGCATCTGGGAGCGGGGCAGAGCGGGGGCTTTACGCAAAATCGGCCGGCGGGACTGTCTGGTTGATACGGTTTACATTGACAATGCTGCAAAAGCTCACATCCAGGCAGCGGAGCAATTGGCTGTAAATCCTGATGTTGCAGGGAAGGCCTATTTTATCGCCAATGATGAACCACTTCCGCTCTGGGATATGGTCAATCAAATTCTCGCTACTGCGGACATCCCACCGGTCACTGGTATGGTCTCGCCTCGTAGCGCCTACGCAGCTGGTTGGCTGCTGGAAAAAATTTATCGGACCTTTAATCTCTCAGGCGAACCAAGGATGACCCGATTTGTCGCAAAAGAATTATCTACGGCACATTGGTTTGATCTTTCTGCGGCTAAAAAAGATTTAGGTTATCAGCCAGCCGTCAGTATAGAGGAAGGTTTAGAGCGCCTGCGAAATTGGAGAATTGAAGGTTCAAGTGGCTACTGAACTATCTGCATGGCAATCTGAACCATCGCCGCTGGTCATCAAAAATTCAGAGGTGCATCTCTGGCGATTTTCTTTAAAGCCTGAAGTTGTGTCGCTGGCTACACTAAAAAAACTTCTCAGTCGAAACGAACTTGATCGTGCTGCCCGTCTTCTTGATGCTAATAAATCCCATGATTTTATTCTCGCCAGGTCTTATTTACGGTCGATTTTGGGAAAATATCTCCAGCTACCCCCGGAAGAGATCCGCTTCCGTTATAATCAACACAGGAAACCATTCATAGCCGCCGTACATAAGAGCGACATTCAATTCAATCTGTCTCACTCTCACAGTCAGGCTGTATTGGCGGTTGCCAGTGCAAATGAAATTGGGATTGACATCGAATGGATTGATCCAGCTTTGAACTATCAGTCTTTGGCCGAACATTTTTTTTTACCGGAAGAACAATCGCTGCTGAACGGTTATCCTGTGGATGAAAAAAATCACGCTTTTTATCGCTTGTGGACCCGAAAAGAGGCGTTGCTAAAGTGCTTGGGCTGCGGTTTTCACAACCTTACGGAACCCTTGATGCAGATCACGGAGCCCTTTAAGACGATACAAACCTTTCCTTTAATGGGAAATTTTCTCTGTACCTGCGTTGTGCAAAACGAAGTCAAATGTATTATAAGGATTAACACCCCGAAGTTGACGCAGATGTTGATAAACCTAAACATATTTTAAGGAGGAAGATAATGCAGAAAATCGCAAAGCTGATCGTTCTTATGACATTTATTGTTCTTTTACCAGGCATGGCAACAAGCTCTTTTGCTGCTGAGCCTAAGGGCGGACTTTTTGTTAATTTGACGACCGATGACACCTGGGCCGCCACCAAGGCTATACTGTTTGCCCACCAAAAAGTCTTGAAGGCAGGCTATAAGCCGGTCGCAATCTGGCTGAATGTCCGTGCTGTATATCTGGCCGATAAAAAACGCGCATCGCACACCCATGGGTTAATGGAGGAAAAAGGTCAATCCATTCAGGACATGCTGACGGCTTTTATTATGGATGGAGGACAGGTTATTGCTTGTCAGGCCTGCTCGAAAGCTGCCGGGTTGAAGCTTGATGATTATATAGATGGTGTGGTTATGGGCTCTCCA
Organism: Deltaproteobacteria bacterium; assembly: GCA_026193235.1. GTDB lineage: Bacteria > Desulfobacterota > Desulfuromonadia > Desulfuromonadales > Geopsychrobacteraceae > JAPHSA01. The sequence goes on from JAPHSA010000061.1 coordinate 7,973, forward strand.
GAGCTGGTCCGTGGTTTGCTTTTTGATCCAAATGTAAAAACTCTCTCCTGGTAAAATACAAATACCGCCGGGTTTGTTGCTTTACGATGAATCCGGCGTTCCCCAGAGCGCATTCCTGATAGAACCCCAGGGCTGTGGTATTCTATTATATGTCATCACTGCAAGATAATTGAGGAGGCTGAAACTGATGAAAAGGCAGCTTCTTTTGGCTTTGGGAGTCCTCTTACTGTTAGCCGGTTGGCTCAGTGCATTCTTGTTGAACAGCAGCTCTCAGGAAAGTACGATTTATATCCTTGGGCCGACCCTGCTGCTTGGGGTTGGTATGGGTGTCGTACTTAAGGCTGTCGGTGGAAAATTGACAGCACTCACCCTGGCATTAACGGCCTTAACTGCGCTACTGACGATGAACCAGATCTATCCGAGCCGTGGAGTCAGCATTTCTGCCTTTCAGAAGCGAATGCAGGCACAGGGTTCTGTCGGAACCTTTTTGCCTGTCAATATTCAAGCATCAGACCGGGCGGGAATTTTTAATAATGATCCTGTTCTTGAAGCTTTTGCTGAGATCGAAGTTCAGCTCTTTGCCAAGCTCCCCGGCGCGCCGCGGATGATGACCTTCGGTCCACAGGGCCGCCTTTATGTCAGTATCCCAGATTTGGGAGCTATTTATCAGTTATACGATCAGGACGGCGACGGCTTTGCGGAACAACCGCACCTCTACCATGTCGGCCTGGACCGACCGCATGGTCTTGTCTGGGATACTGACCAACTCTACGTTGCAGAACCCTCTCAGCTTTTAGCCTTGAGCGATAATAATCAGGATAATCAGGTTGACGAGGTGCGCACTATTACTTCCGGTTTGCCGGATGATGGTGGACACTGGACAAGAACCTTGGCAAAGGGTCCAGCTGACAAACTCTATTTATCTATAGGTTCCCGCTGTAATGCTTGTGAAGAAACTGATCAGCGAAGAGCTGCTGTTTTAAAAATAGATCCAGAATCCGGAAATTATGAGATTTTTGCCCGAGGTTTACGCAACAGCGTTGGTCTCGCTTTTTCTCCCGACAAGAATGTTCTCTGGGGCAGTGATAACGGGCGTGACATGCTGGGTGACGAACTTCCGCCTGATGAAATAAATCAAATCACGACAGGTGGTGATTATGGCTGGCCCTACTGTTACGGACAACAGGCTCTCGATCCTCAGCTCGGGAGCAAGAGCCGTTGCCAATCTACGCTCTCCAGTCAGGTCGATTTGCCCGCTCATTCTGCCCCTCTGGGGATTGCTTTCGGTCATGCGTTAAACGCACCGCTGGAGTATCGTGAGAGTCTTTATGTTGCTTTACACGGTTCATGGAACCGCAGCCAGCCAAGAGGTTACAAGCTGATCAGAATTCCCTATAAAAATGGCCAGATGGAAACTTATGGCAAAGATTTTTTGCGTGGCTGGTTAGTCTCAGACAAGGCTTGGGGGCGTCCCGTTGCCCCTGTTGTGGGTCCTGATGGCAACTTATATTTGAGTGATGACCGAGCTCATGCAATCTATCGGATTTCGTGGAAGGGGATGGAGACGAACTGATGCGCGTATTCTTATTGTCCTTACTGCTGTTGTTCTTTATCCCTTCTGTCTGGGCAGAAGTCAAGGTGCTGGAATTGCAGCACCGGGCAGCGGAAGAGATTGTAGACGAGGTGCGCGAAATACTTGATCAGGGAGAAAAAATCCAGGCCGTTGGAACGCATCTCGTGATTGTCGCTGAGGGAGACTCCCTGTTGGCAGCAGAAGAATTGGTAGCACTGCTTGATCGTTTGCCACAGCAGTTTATCGTGCGCCTGAGACATGAAAGACAGCAACAGACGACTGCCGAAAAAACCACTTTGGGTCATGGAAAAACAACCATATCGTCAGGTACAGCTGCACGCCATCTGGGTAACAGCAGTTCTGCTGTTGTCCAGACCCTCCGGATACAGGAAGGAGCCAGTGGCTGGTTCGAAATCGGCAGTAATATTCCTTATACGAAAGAATGGTCTGTTGTGACTGGTGATATAAGTGGTTATTCAGAACAAACAGCCTATATGACTCTTAAGACTGGGTTTAAAGTTCAAATAATTCAAACTGTCGGTAATAATGTCCTGACCCTGATTGAACCTCAGGCCATCAGTTCTGAGGATCATACAACGGGGAACCCTCCTCACACCGATTTCAGCGCTTATCGATCCCGAATCTACTTGCCTCTTGGCGAATGGATTGTGCTTGGCACACAATTGCAAAAACACGACCAACTCGGGCGTAAAATTATTTCCTGGCGCGCGGATAACCGTGAATCTGAAAAAATTCATTTTATCAGAATAGATCTTGCCGAAGGATTTTCCCCTTGACACTCCAGGGTCTATTTGGTACTTCAATGCGCACGCCAAGTCGGCGTATCATGGCCCCGTCGCCAAGTGGTAAGGCAGAGGTCTGCAACACCTTTATCAGCAGTTCGAATCTGCTCGGGGCCTCCAAATATTCAGAGTGTCAGCGTATCTTGGCTGACACTCTTTTTTTTCGGCGTTAATCGATGGACCTGCTCACTCCACAAATCATTTTTCTAACCCTTTCAATGGGCGCTTTTGCCGGATTTCTTGCTGGTTTGCTGGGAATTGGTGGTGGTGTCATCCTGGTCCCCCTTTTCCTCTGGTTGTTTCCTCTAGCGGGCTTTGCTCCTGAGGTGGTTGTTCATACAGCTTTTGGCACCAGCCTTGCCATTATTTTACCAACAGCTATAAGCAGTACCTTTGGCCATCGGAAACGACGCAATGTTGACTGGCATATGGTAACTTTTTTAGCAGTCGGTGGCGTTCTTGGCTCCTTACTGGGTTCTTCCGTTGCTGCGCTGATCTCTGGTGCTAACCTGAAACTGTTTTTCGGGTTAATGCAGATCATTGTCAGTTTAAAACTCCTTTTCTACAAACAACCTTATTTGCCTCCAGCAGACTATGATAGTGCACGCAAGAGCCCGCTGATGTTAGTCGGCTTTATTGGTGGTTTTTTCTCGGCCTTTTTTGGTATTGGCGGCGGCGTGATTGCCGTGCCATTAATGTTGATTTTCCTTCAGCTGCCGATTCATTTAGCGGTCGGAAATTCAAGTGCCTTGATTGTCGTTTCATCTTTTTCAGCGGTCATCTGTTACGTCTGGTATGGCTTGCAACAGCCAACGCTAATGCCGTTCTCTTTCGGTTATGTTAATCTTCTAGTTGCGGCTATTGTGGCCCCCTTGACAATGGTTTTTGCCAGGCTCGGGGTCAAGCTCTCCAGCAGAACCAGCCAGACTAAACTGGTGAAAGTCTTTGCTGTTTTGTTGTTGTGTGTCGGTGTTAAAATTCTACTCAAGCTATAGAGGTGAACTTATGATTCGACAGCCAGCTGTCGCTGGAAGCTTTTATCCAGCACATCCAGAAGAATTATCGGCTCAAGTAGATGCGTTGCTGGTTTCTGACAAGGTTCCATGCCAGGCCAAGGCAATCATAGTTCCGCATGCCGGATATGTTTATTCTGGCGCGGTCGCCGGTGAGGTTTTTGCTGAAACGATGATCCCCAGGCAGGTAATTCTCATCGGGCCGAATCACCAGGGCACTGGTCCAGCTATCGCCGTCAGTGCCGCCGATGCCTGGGTGACGCCACTCGGCAAAGTTGCTCTGGCAAAAGACCTACGTGCTGCGCTGGTGAATAATTTTCCGCAATTATCACAAGATGATCAGGCGCATCAGTATGAACATTCTCTGGAAGTTATGCTGCCATTTCTACTAAGGCGGCAACCTGAATTGGAAATTGTACCCATTATCCTGGGGCGCTTGGGTTATGGTGACTGCGTCAGTTTCGGGACGGCATTGGCGAAAACATTAAAAGACTGGAAGCAGGACGTTCTTTTGCTGGCAAGCAGTGACATGAACCATTTCAGTTCAGCGGAAAAGACGGAAAAATTGGATTCCTTGGCCATTGCAGCCATGATCGCCTATGACCAACAGCAGCTCTATCAGGTTGTCCGTGATAACAATATCAGTATGTGTGGCCTGTTACCGGCAATAACCATAATGCAGGCGGCCCAGGAGTTAGGTGCCAGCTCATGTCAGTTGGTTCGCTATTCCCATTCTGGTAAGGTTAATGGAGATTTCAGTAGTGTCGTTGGCTATGCGGGACTGACAATACAATAACTAAAACATATCCTGTTTTTTCATGTTCAAATTGTTGAAAAGGAGCTCTCATGTCCAAGCTACGCGTTCGTTTTGCCCCTAGTCCAACGGGCTATCTGCATATCGGTGGGGCAAGAACCGCGCTATTTAACTATCTGTTGGCAAAACAGCAGGATGGTGTTTTTGTTCTCAGAATTGAAGATACTGACGTCGCCCGGTCAACGCAGGAATCGGTTGATGCTATTCTCGATGCAATGGAATGGCTTGGACTCAGTTGTGATGAAGGCCCTATTTATCAATCTGACCGGTTTGACATATATCAGCAGAAAGTCCAACAGCTTCTGGACGAGGGGAAAGCCTACCGTTGCTACTGTAGTGCTGACGAACTGAATGCAAAACGGGAACTGGCGATGAAAGAAGGACGCAAACCAAAGTATGACGGCACCTGTCGTGGGCGCACCGATCACCCCGATTTGCCCCATGTGGTCAGGTTTAAGCTACAAGATGGGCGCGATGAAATTACTTTTGATGATCAGATTAAAGGGACGATCAGCTTCCGCCAGGAAGAACTGGATGATCTGATTATTCAGCGGACCGATGGCACCCCGACTTATAACTTTGTTGTGGTTATTGATGACGCTGAAATGAACATCAGCCTGGTTATTCGTGGCGATGATCATATTAACAATACGCCACGCCAGATACTGCTCTATGAAGCCCTGGGCTATCCGGTGCCACAGTTTGCACATGTGCCGATGATCCTGGGAGCGGATAAAAAACGACTCTCAAAGCGTCACGGCGCAACCTCAGTTATGGCCTATCAGGAAATGGGATATCTACCGGAAGCTATGGTGAACTATCTGGTGCGTTTAGGCTGGTCCTTGGGTGACGAAGAAATTTTCAGTATGAACGACCTGATAGATAAATTCGCCTTGGGTAATGTCGGCCGCTCTGCCGGGGTTTTCAATCCGGAAAAATTGTTATGGCTCAACAGTCACTACATCAAAACCGGGGACCCGCAGCGTTTAGCAAAACTACTTCAGCCTTTTCTCGAGCACAAAGGCATTGAACCCACGAAGGGTCCTGACCTTGTTGCTATTGTCAAAAGCCTGCAGGAACGTTCAGCAACTCTCGTTGAAATGGCTGATGACGCTGAATTTTACTTTTACGAGCAGGTAGCTTATGACGAGAAAGCGCAAACAAAATTCCTCAAAGCTGAACAAAAAGAGTTACTTTGTTTGCTTTATGAGCAGCTGAGTAACTGTGAAAACTTTACTGAGCCGCAGTTGGAGCATGTATTTAACGCGATCATGGATAAAACTGAATTGAAATTTGGCAAAATTGCCCAGCCGTTACGGGTTGCTCTGACTGGTGGGACTGCAAGTCCTGGTATTTATGAAGTGCTACAGGTTCTAGGGAAGGAAACTTCTCTGAAGAGAATTGCACAAGCGCTGGAAAATATCGTTTGAAACTAAGCTTAAAACGTTAAAAAACCCGGCGGATGAGATCCGGCCGGGCTTTTTAACAGCCATTATGGCTCAAGCTGCTCACTGATCCATTCATCCAACTGATCAGTGATCTCATCCGACATATCGACAAATCTAATGCCAATCCCCGGTTCAAAGGGAAGGTGGCTTCCGAACGGTCTTCTCCAAACAACTTCACAGCAACAGCGAGCAGTTCCCGTCAGGGGTGGTGGCAGGGGGAACTCAAGTTCAAGCTGCTGACCTGCTTCTATCGGGTTGGTGGTGGCAATAAACATCCCACTCTTGCTGATGTTCTTACTGTAACCAAAGAAAGCCGGTCGCGCGCCATCGATATGTACCTTTTGGATGATCAGTGGGGCACGAAGATTGGTTCTTGAATCAGCTTTGGGTCGATCCGATGGAATGTCCATATTTTCCCCTATGTTAGTAATCTCCTAAGCTATTCTATCTTTCACTGCATTTCAATGCTTAAATTAAAATAATAATAAAAATAAAATCTCGACTCTGTTCGAGATTTTATTGACAAACTGACTCAGGGAGATAAACTCGAATGCATTCGAGTTTATCTTTGGAGGATAAAATGGGCGGAATAAGAGAGCAGAGAAAGATCGAAACCAGACAGGCAATTCTTGATGCAGCTGTGAAGCTTTTCACTGAAAAAAGCTTTGAAAAAACCAGTATCGAAGATATTGCCAAAGAAGCCGGAATTGGAAAGACAACAGTTTATGGTTATTTTGCGACAAAAGATGAAATTTTCGTCAATTATTGTGATGACGAACTGAATCAGGCTTTTGCCATGCTACAGGCCAATGACTGTTGTGAAAAGAAACTGATTGATCGTCTCATAGAATTTTTTATGTTGAAATTTACTTTTGTAACAAAAAATCGTGAATTTGGTCGTCAATTGCTCCGCGAAATGGTCTTTCCAGGTGAAATCAATGAAAAAGCCAAGGAGCACGACCAGCGTTATTTCAATATCCTGGAAGGTTTTTTTCGCTGTGCGCAATTAAACGGAGAAATTTCACCAAAGCATGATCTTTTCTATCTTTCCGTTCATTTCTTTTCCCTCTATCTAGGAGTTCTGGCCGGCTGGTACACAGGCTATCTTAATAACCTGGAAGAAGCCGAAGAGGGGATGAAGACGCTCTTCAGTCAGGCCATTGGAGGGATTACGCAATGATAAAAATACGCTATTGCCTGCTTTTGGCGGTTCTATGTTTTTCCCCTGTTGCCCTGTCAGCTGCAGAAAACAATCCGCAAAGCTTACAGGAATTGATTGTTTTAGGACTTAAAGCTAACCTGGGGCTCAAAATTGAACTGACCAATGTTGCTCAGAGCAGAGAGTCAATCGTAATTGAGGGTGCTGAATTTGATAGCCAGATCTTAGCCTCAACCAGTTTTGCTCAGACAAAAACTCCCTTCGAGACAACGCTCAGTACGGTGACAGAAAATCGTACGAAACAATATGCGGGGCAACTTGGTGTCAGCCAGCGTTTCAGATCGGGGCTGACCAGTACGCTGTCAGTCAATTCCCAGTGGGAAAGTGATAACGATACCAGCAATGACCTTGATCCGCGCTATCGGACGGCAATACTGGTCGATCTGAACCAACCGCTCTTAAGAGACCTTGGCGCTGAAGTTAATACAACCAACCTTGATATTTCCCGTAACCAGCAACGACAGGCAAGTTTAGCTTTTTTGTTACAAGCGCAGAATCTCACCTATCAGTTGGAGACTATTGTCAGACAAATCGCCGGTGAAGGGCAGATTATTGAAATGCGCAAAGAGGCTGAAAGCTTGGCCAATGAACTTTATCAGGCGAACAAAAAGCGCTATGAGGCCGGGGTCATCCCCATATCTGAGCTACAGGAAGCGGAAACAGCTCAGGCCAATCGACAACTCGATCTTTCTTTATCCAGTCAGGCATACGACCTCCTGGTAGAGACCCTCAACCAACAACTGAACTTTGTACTGGGGGATAATTTTGCGCCATCCGGATTGATGGACAATAAATTACCAGACGAAGAAGCTGATTTTTCTGACATTTCTGCATTGCTGGAGAGGGCACTTCAGAAACGCCTTGAACTTAAAATTGTTGAATATACGCTTGACAACAGCTCGTTGCGAAAAAGATATCAGCTGAATCAATTAAAACCCCAACTGGATTTAAAACTGCAAGCAGGTCTCAATGGTCTGTCAGGGCGTGATCGCGGCATAACCGTGGGAAGTTCTTACGACAACTCATGGCTTGATTCCTTCGCCAGTCTGTCCGGTGCTGATGGCTATCAATGGGGAGTTGGGTTGCAGTTTTCCATGCCTTTAGGTAATCGTGCTGCCAAATCCAGGCTTTACCAGACTGAACTTCAAGTCAAACAGGAACAATACCGCCGACATGACCTGGAGGCAGCAATCAAAAATGAACTTTTGCAGCAACAAACCAATATTAAGCGCACGAAGGAACAATTGGAAATCGCACAACGCTTCTCCGCTCTGGCACTAAAGTCACTTGAGCAAGAACAGCGACGTCTGGATGAAGGGTTGTCCGACACTTTCCGGATGATTGCTTTCCAGGACAAGATGATAAGCGCTAAAATCGGGCAGGTTAACGCGCTGACCCGATATCATATTGCTCTTGCCCAGATGGACTTTGCTCTTGGCAACATCTTTGAGCGTCACGGAATCATTCTCACCGAAAATGCTGAGGAGTTAAACCTTGAAAACATATAAACCGGCAGTTTTTTTTGTTGTTCTCATGGGCCTCAGTATACTCTTGTCGGCTTGCAGTAATGAAGGCAGCACTGGGACAGAGAGCGCAGTCAAACGAAAAAAGGTTGTGCCCGTAGAGGTTGAGCAGGTCACAACATCAAATCTGGTTGAAACCTTCACTTTGCCCGCTGGATTAGAAGCCTGGGAAGACCTTATCCTGGCAGCAGAAATTGCTGGTCCCGTGTATAAAATCAATTTTCAGGAGGGCGATAAAGTTAAAAAACGGGACATTCTTGTCGAAATCGATCCGGACACAGTTAAAAGCTATCTCCGTCGTGATCAGGAAAATGTTGCCGTTATTCAGCGCAAACTCAACCGCTATCGGCATCTGGAAAAAGAAGGGTTGGTGAGTAAGCAAGAGCTGGATGACCTGCAAAATAGCCTTATCGCAGCCGAAGCAGTTCTCAGAACCACAGAACTGCAGTTGGAAAAAAGTTTCCCTCAGGCACCAGTAAGTGGAACTGTAGACCATCTCTTCATCGATCGCGGCGAATATGTTGATCCTGGGAAACCCCTCCTGCGCTTAGTACAGATAGATAAACTGAAAGTTATTGCTGAAGTTCCTGAAAAAGATATTCGCTTCTTATCGGTGGGGCAATCAGTTGAAATTATTCTCGCAACGATTAACTCGGCTGAGCCCGATTCATTAACGGGAAAAATTGATTTTATCGCTTTTTCAGCTAATCCAGCGACGCGCACCTATCGGACTAAAATCAATATTGACAATCCCGGAAACCTTCGTCCAGGTATGATTGTACGAGCAAGATTTATCCGCCAAGAAATGGACCAGGTTATCACCGCACCACTTTTTGCAGTTATGGATCGTGATGGCAAAAAACTTGTATATGTTGCTGAAAATGGAATTGCCCGTATGGTTCCGGTCACAATTGGTGATTCTATTGACCAGCGCGTGGTCATAAGGGAGGGGTTGACTCCCGGTCAAAGACTCATTGTTAAGGGGCAGCAATTACTGGTCGATGGAGTCATGATTAGCGCGGGAGACCAGTAGCAATGTTGATTTCCAATGTGGCGATTGACAGGCGGAGTACCGTTTTCGCACTTATGCTGATTATTCTGATCGTCGGAATCTACAGCTATATCGTTTTGCCGCGTGAATCGACTCCGGATATTACTGTCCCCTATGTCCTTGTGGTAACCCCTTATGAAGGAGTCACCCCTGAGGATGTCGAAAGTCTGATTACCCATCCCATAGAGCGTAAACTCAAAGGGTTGAAGGATGTAGAAGAGATCCGTTCGGTCAGTGCCGAGGGTTCTTCCATGATTACCATTGAGTTTGCTCCTGACATTGATATTGACAACGCACTGCAAAAAGTTCGGGACAAGGTTGATCAGGCCAAAGGTGATTTGCCGAATGATCTCGAGAATGACCCATCAATTCTGGAGATAAATCTCTCGGAATTTCCCATTCTTATGGTAGCCATTTCCGGGGATAAGGATGAAACGGTTCTCAAAGCCGTCGGTGAAGAGCTCGAAGATCAAATCGAGCAAATATTCGGTGTGCTTGACGTTGTCCTGACGGGTGGGCGAGAGCGTCAGATTCGTGTTGAATTTGACCCGGATCGGCTTTACGCATATCGAATATCATTGAGCGAAGTGATCCGTGCCATCAAGCGGGAGAACGTCAACATTCCCGGAGGCAGTATTGACATCGGGCAGGGCAAATATCTGTTGCGTATCCCTGGTGAGTTTACCGACCCCGCGGAAATTGACAATCTTGTTCTGACCCAGCGGGAAGGGCAGGTCATCTACTTTAAGGATGTTGCGCGAATCGTTGACTCGTTTGAAGATCGGACCAGTTATGCCCGCCTGAATGGTCATCAAAGTGTTTCTTTAGCTATCAAGAAAAGAACCGGAGCCAATATCATTGAGGTTGCAGATCGGGTTTTTGCTCTTTTAGAGACTGCCGATGAGCTTCTCCCTCCAGGCATTGAGCTTTCCGTGACATTCAATCAGTCCAAAGATATTCGCCGAATGGTTTCAGAGCTGGAAAACAGTATTATTACCGGTTTGATCCTGGTTGTGGCTGTCCTCTTCATGTTTCTTGGTTTGCGTAACTCTTTCTTTGTCGCGCTGGCAATTCCATTCTCTATGCTGTTGTCTTTTGCCGTGCTCCAACTGATGGGGATCACTCTGAACATGGTCGTTCTGTTCAGCCTGATTCTTGCTTTAGGTATGCTGGTTGATAACGCAATTGTTATCGTTGAGAACATTTATCGTCATATGCAGGAAGGATTGTCGGGTATTGATGCGGCTAAGGTCGCCGTATCAGAAGTCGGTTGGCCGGTGATCAGTTCCACAGCAACAACCCTGTGCGCTTTTTTTCCAATGACATTCTGGCCCGGAATCATGGGCGAATTCATGAAATTTCTGCCGCAAACTTTAATTGTCACCCTGACCGCATCATTGTTTGTCGCTCTGGTGATCAATCCAACTCTCTGCGGACACTTCATGTCCCTCGGGAAAAAAGATTCGTTAAGCAAGAAAGATCCGGCAAAAATCATCCAATTGTATGGACGGACATTGGGCTTTGCATTGAAACATCGTTTATTGGTTGTTTTGATGTCATTTGGTCTGTTGCTTGGCATTGGCGGCGCTTACGTTTTTCTCGGTCATGGTGTGGAACTGCTGCCTGACATTGAGCCCAATCTTGCTTTTGTTGAAATCAAGGCACCCGAAGGAACCAACCTCGATGCCAGCAATCTTCTGGCTCAGAAAGTCGAAGAATTTTCCGCTGTTGAGAATGATATCCGCTTCACCGTCGCAGAAATTGGGATTTCCAGTAGTGACCGGGGTGGCGGTGGGAGTGTTCAGTCTAATTTAAGCAAAATCTCCCTCGATTTTATTGAACGTAAAGACCGTGCAGAGAAATCAGATACTGTTCTGGATCGCTTAAGATCATCAATTATGCCCATATCCGGAGCAGAATTTAAGGTTGAAAAGCAGGAAGAGGGCCCCCCGACCGGACCACCGGTCAGTGTTGAAATCAGCGGCTCAGAAATTGCCACCCTCGAACAACTGGTCACCGAGGCCAGAGGCAGAATAAAAGATGTTGCCGGCTTGGTAGATCTGAAAGATGATTTTTCCAAAGCCAAACCGGAAATCCGCATTGATGTGGATCGGGAAAAAGCCAGTTTGCTAGGACTTTCCACCGCCGAGATTTCTGAGATGGTCAAAGCCGCCATCAGTGGCACAAAACTCGGTGTTTATCGGGAAGCAGAGGACGAATACGATATTATTGCCCGCATGCCCGAGGCCCGGCGCACTTCTGTGGCTGATATCAAGAATTTATTGATTCCAGCAGCAGACGGGTCACCGGTGCCATTAACTACCGTTGCCCAGGTGGAACTTGGGGCCGGTTTTGGTTCGATCCGCCATATTGATCAGAAGCGTGTTGTTACAATCTCGGCAAATACCTTCAATCGCAACAGTAATGAAGTTCTTCTGGAAGTACAGGAGCGCCTCGCGACAATGAAATTGCCACCCGGTTATCAGATCAATTATTCAGGGGAGCAGGAAGAGCAGCAGAAAGCGGCAGCCTTTTTATCAAAAGCCTTTATCGGAGCAGTGCTGCTCATCATGCTGGTACTCATTACCCAATTTAATTCAGTCCTGCAAACCCTCATTGTAATGACTTCAGTGGTGTTGTCATTAACGGGGGTTTTTCTTGGTCTGATGATTACGGTGACCCCCTTTGGTATCATTATGACCGGCATCGGTGTCATCTCCCTGGCGGGTGTCGTCGTTAATAATGCTATTGTTCTCATTGATTATATCAACCTGCTGATCAAGGAAGGCATGGAGGTAAATGCTGCCCTCGTGCGTGCTGGAACTGTGCGTTTCCGTCCGGTGTTATTGACAGCGACAACAACCATCCTTGGCCTGCTGCCCATGGCGATCGGCATCAGTTATGACTTTAAAACTTTCAGCTGGGAAATCGGCGGGGAATCTGCCGACTGGTGGGGACCGATGGCTGTTGCGGTGATTTTCGGGTTGGCTTTTGCGACCTTGTTGACCCTTATTGTTGTGCCGGTGCTTTACTCGTTGGCTGACTCTGCCAGGGGCAAGTTCTGGCAACGAAGCAAGCAGAGTGATGCTGGAGTTTAATCGCTTATTTTAAATCTGTCCTTTTATGTTTATCCCTTTTGATAAGGCTGGTTTTGGGTTTGACAAGGGGTATGGCATGAGGTAGAAGAAGGCAATTTATTTCTACTTGAATAGGGTCGCATCAGTGGGACAAAATACCCTTAAAGAACCGAGGTTGTTTGCTGCGCAACCTGTCGTTTCCGCATCTTTAGCCACACCTATCAACCCTATATTATGAAAGGTTAACTGGTATGTTCGAGAACATTCAAATTGCCCCTCCTGATCCAATCCTCGGTTTGACCGAAACATTCAAGGCCGACCCCAATCCCGATAAAATCAATCTTTCAGTCGGCGTATACCAAGATGCCAACGGCAAAACACCAGTTCTTGAAACGGTGAAAGAAGCAGAAAAACGCATCCTTGCTCAGGAAAATTCAAAAGGCTATTTACCGATGACCGGCGAACCCGTCTATTGTGCACAGGTTCAGGAACTTCTGTTCGGCGCGGGTCATGAAATTATTGACAGCAAACGTGCGGCGACAGCCCAGTGTCCGGGAGGGACCGGAGCGTTGCGTGTTGCTGGTGACTATTTGCATCTGCAGCATCCCGGCGCAAAAATCTGGTTGAGTAACCCGACTTGGGCCAATCACAACACTATTTTTGATGCAGCCGGACTTCAATGCGAGGAATACGCGTACCGTGATCCGAATACCAACGGTCTCGATTTTGATGCCATGTATGAATCGATCAAAACCATCCCGAAGGGTGATGTGATTCTTCTGCACGGCTGCTGTCACAACCCGACCGGCATCGATCCAACTCCTGAACAATGGTCCAAGATTGGAGCCCTGCTTGCAGAAAGAGGTATTTTACCTTTGGTCGACTTTGCTTATCAGGGGCTGGGAAACGGGATTGAAGAAGATCGGGAAGGTCTTTTGGAGCTTACTAAAAAAGTTAAGCAGATGCTTATCTGTTCTAGTTTCTCTAAAAACTTCGGTCTTTACCGGGAAAGAACCGGTGCATTGACAGTGGTGGCCGACAATACAGAGCAGGCCGCTACGGTCATGAGTCAGGTCAAGCTCAGAATCCGTTATAATTATTCCAACCCTCCTTCACACGGTGGACAAATAGCAGCAGTTATCTTAAGTGATCAGGAGTTAAAAGCTAAATGGATCGAAGAGGTTGCCGAGATGCGCAACCGTATCAATGAAATGCGTCACCTGTTCGTCAAAACCCTCAAAGAAAAGGGTGTGGAGCAGGATTTCTCTTCAATTATTCAGCAACGTGGCATGTTCAGCTTTTCTGGTTTGACTAAGGAGCAAGTTCTCCAGTTGCGTGAAAAGTATTCGATCTATATTGTTGGTTCAGGGCGTATTAATGTTGCCGGGATGACTGTTGCCAATATGGATAGACTCTGCGAAGCGATTAAATCGGTTCTCTGATCACCCTCCTTATCCCATCGACTGGGTCTGCTGCGCATGGTGCGGCAGACCCATTTTTTATGACAGGGCTCCCATATTGCTATAGCCGCAAAGTAGAGCTTTTGATGTCAAGGAAAACTTCGTTTTTGCTTGACGACAAATGCGAACTTTGTTAGAAATTCCATCTCTTTTGATGGGGCGTCGCCAAGCGGTAAGGCACCGGATTTTGATTCCGGCATTCCCAGGTTCGATCCCTGGCGCCCCAGCCATTAA
>JAPHSA010000328.1 GCA_026193235.1 Deltaproteobacteria bacterium
CCTCTTGGATCTGGCCTGAGTCGGCATAGATCGTCACCGATTCGCCTTCTGGGGAAATATTACTATTTAACTTTATTGTTGCCGGATTGGTCGAACTGATGAGTTTCAGCGTTTCATTGTAAACGGACGATAACTGGATCGGCACCTTGTTGTGACTTCCCTTACGACTGTAGATCAGAATTTGATTGATCAGATCCCTGGAACGTAAGACGGCGGTTTGCGCATTCTTGATGTATTTTTTAACCTTTTCCGTCTCAGAGATTTTTCGCTGGCCCATCTCCAGATTGCCAAGCACGATAGCCAGTAAGTTGTTGAAATTATGAGCCGCCCCTCCAGCCATTAAGCCGACAGCTTCCATTTTGTATTTTTGCCTCAGTTGCTTTTCGAGTTCAATTTGCTGATTTTCAATCTTCTTTATTTCGGTCAGATCGCGTTCGATTGAAAAAAAATATTGTTGCCTCTCAATTTCAATCATCCTGACAAGAACTTCAACAGGAAAAGTGCTACCATCTTTTCGTCGGTGAACCCTTTCAAAATGGATTGTTTCTCCCTTTTCAAGGTTTTTCATCCGCGGGTCATCCTGAGTAACTTCTGTTTCCTCAAGATCAATGATCGTAATGGGTTGACCGATCAGCTCATCCCTCAGATAACCATGGAACTCACAGGCCGATGCGCTCAAATCAACGATGATCATTTGATTATTTTTATTCTGAAGAATGATGGCGTAATCGGAAACATGTTCAAACAGGGTGCGGAACTTTTTCTCTTCCGACTTAATTATTGTTTCGGCCTTCTGACGAGCGTCTATCATTTGGTTAGCAGATAGTGCGAGGGTTTTGAATTCTGAAAACTTTTGTTTTTCCAGATCCATTGGAATAGCATTTTGGGCGGCACGATCAAAGAAGTCTTGGAACCCCTCGAAGCTGATGGAGACTTCCTTTCCTAAAAGATGTGAAAAATACCATCCGACAAGGATAAATACGGTCAGAATGGCTATGATGGCCGCAATTTTAAGATTGATAGCTGCTTTTCTTTCAGCCAGCATTGATGCAATTTCATGATCGAGATCTGCTTCAAAATCACCTGTTCCGACATACCAGCTCCATTCTGGAACACCAACGACATAGCTAATTTTAGGTTCTGGTCGCTCGCCTTTTAATGGTGGCATTACATATCTCAGATATCCGGCGCCGTTTTTTGCCAACTGGATCATCCCCTGTACGATCTTAAGGCCGTTAGCATCCTGGACGTCATACATATTCCGTCCTTTGGCAGGATAAGTCAGACTGGTTCCCGCAAAATTGCCAATAAAAATGTAGCCGTTATTATCGAATCTGATTTTTTCAATATGCTCAACAATACGATTCTGCAAATCAGCTTCAATATTGGCAACATACTCTCCAGTGCCGACAAACCAGTTGAGAGGCTCAAAATATTTTATATAGGCTCTTTTCTCATGATGCCCTGTCGGGTCTCCAGGTTTAGACCAGGTATATCTGTAGGCACCTTCACCCTGTTCTTGGACAAGTCTGATCATATCTTGTACGACAGGTCGACCGTCCTGATCGTGAATATCTAGAAAACTAGTTCCTTCCAATTGTGGGTTGGGTGGGTACAGTACTTCGACCCCGTCGAGCCCAGTTATAAAATAATACCCGCGTCCCTTGTTGAAGCGAATATCCCGCAAGGCCGCTTTTATCAGTTCAGCAATCTGTTCGGTCGTATGATCAGATTTCGTCCTTTCATAGATACTTTCCATGACGACATGTGCTTCAAGTGTGCGTTGACGTATCGCTGCATCCATTGTCTCTTGGAGAGTCTGTTGTTCATTTTTAATCATGCTGGAAACGAAATGGACACGCTCCTTCTGCTGATCCATCTGATTTTGTACGGCTTGTTTTTTGAGGATTTCTGTCTCGGAGAGGAGTTGCTGATATCCACTATATAACCATAAAGTCCCGATACATAGAATCGAGAGGACAATGCCAAGTAAATTGCGGATATAGAAGATTTTTGTGAGACTTTTATTATTAGGATCCATTGGAAATACCTTGGAGGTTGGCAATATCCACCTAATTTAAACAAATTAGAATATTTTAAATGGTGTGTCCAGTATTAAAAGATGGGTATTTGGAATTTAGTGTGGAATGAGCCGACAACTCTTTTTAACCCAAAGATCGGTTCTGAATGCTGAATTTTCAAATCTTACCAGTTTTGCAAAGCGCCTGATCACTCCATTTTTTCTCTACAAAAAGTAAATTCCTAAGTTTTGAAAAACGAATGGTGGGTTTCGCTCAAAAAGCCTGGCGGGTTTGAGTTAAGAATACCCGGCGAGTATCATCAGGGTATGCAGTGACACCTCATCCTGCACCTGGACTCTTGACAAAGAATTATCCGAGAGGGTTTTGTCGCTAGTGGTGAGAGAGGCGCGCAGTTAGAAATTCATTTTTGCCGTGGATGATCTGAAGAATTAGGAACTGATCAGTTTATTTATGAAATCAGTGAAACCATTCATATCGTTTGATGCCACCGAAGGATATTTCTGCTTAAGCTCTTTGGGCGCATTATCGACCACAAAACTGTATTTACAGTAATTCAACAGATCGATATCGTTAAAATCATTGCCGATTCCGATCGTCTGGCTTTTGTCAATTTGCAGTAGTTCGCACAGGTACTGAATGCCATAGGATTTTGACACATGTTGCGGAAAAAACTCCATCCAGATCGATTTTCCATTTAATGGTGACGTCGCCCGGATCACCTTGACATCATCGAACTTACGGCTTAACTCTTCAAACCATTCGACATCGTCTTCCAGGATCGCAATGATTTGCGAGGCATCGTCAAGCGCGTTGATATCCAGGGGCCTTGTGAAGCCTTCATAGATAGACAGGCGCCGCCTGAAATCTTCATTCTCCTGATTGAACAGGACATAGCTGAAACAGTGATTATCGGGAATCTTGTCCTGGACCGAAAAATCGACTTGATGCTCGATCAGCATTTTGGCGATTGATATGACCTCTTCTTTGGGTAAATGCTGCTCGTGGAATATCTCTTGGCTCTTCCATTTCAGGATGCCGGCACCGGTTGAAAACACGAGATAATCGATCGGGAAATCAGCGGTTAAAACCTTGCGAGCAGAAAAAAGACTGCGCCCGGTGGCGATCACTCTGCAAACACCCAGCTCCCCGAGTTTTTCCAGAGTTTCAATTTCGACAGTACATATACTTGAGTCCGACTTGGCGAGAGTGCCATCAAGGTCGGTTACCACCATTTTTATATTCATTGCCAGTCATCTGAACCTTTGAATAAACACCGCTGAGTCATACTGAACAATACGAATAAACGCGGCGGCTGTCCAGAGAGGATCTCCTCACTCGGCGATAGAATAAGTCCCCCCTTGGTTCTTTACGTTGGGGGGACTTATCGTACTGAAAAACACTACATTCGTGATCACGAGACAACGAAGCCCCGGCTAGGCTCAGGGCTTCATTTTTTACTATATTTGAAAATCAACGGATCTAACCAGAGAATCCTTTGCAAAAGTGATTTTTCGATTTATGAATGAATGTCTGGTCGCCATCATGATGAAGTCATAAATATCCTTGAGATTGAGAGACTCCTTTTCAAGGCAGCTACTGAGACGACTTGCTTAGAGGCGCAAGGCGCTCTGCAGCTAATCTCTAAACCTCATATTTTTGAAACGGGGAAGCCCTCTGTCGAAGTGTGTTGCTGTGCAGGGTCTGTAGATATGCTCTTCGCAAGGGGGGACATACCGTGAATTTGGGTGAACCAACTTCCGAGATATTTTCGACCGGCCGATATTCAAGATGTTACCCCCCGAGCAACGTCCAATAAATCAGACATAAAATTTTACTGGGCTATTAATTAAGAGTAGATTGATTTTTACCTGTTTGGTATTTCTCTATTGAGGGAAACAATCAGAAGAACATGGGAAAATATTGAAGTGAGGAACGGCTGTTGTCGGCATTATGTCATTCTGCGTTTTTAGCTGCTTGCGGTGAAATAAACGAAAGAACTCCTCATGCTAACAAGTTGCCTGCCAGATTTTATCAACTACTGACGAAAGGGAATATATCCCGTTCCAAGGAGCTGATGCTGGGAGCTTGAACCATCACATTGTGAGTATAGGAATATAGCAGCCGTTTTGAACCTCAGGCAAATGGAGACAAAATAATGGCAATAAGAAAAATCAAGCGGTTGACGACCAGTGTCCCTACTCTGGAGGGGGCCGGTGTTCACCTGGCCAGAGCGTTCGGAAATAACGACGCACAACTGTTTGACCCTTTCCTGCTGCTGGATGATTTTCGCTCTGCGACTCCCGAGCATTATCAGCAGGGATTCCCCTGGCATCCGCATCGTGGCATGGAGACGATCACCTATGTACTTAAGGGGGATGTTGAACATGGCGACAGCCTTGGTAACAAGGGGACCATCTCCAGTGGTGACGTGCAATGGATGAGCGCGGGCAGCGGCATTATTCATCAGGAAATGCCGAAAGGAGATCAGGATGGCAGGATGGAGGGCTTTCAGTTGTGGGCGAACCTGCCGGCCGCACAGAAGATGATGCCACCTCGTTATCGGGAGATTAAGGCCACCCAAATCCCGAATGTAACACTTGATGACGGAGTTGAAGTCAAAGTTATCTGCGGGCAGCTTGGTGAGGTGTCCGGGCCGGTTATCGACGTCACAATTGAACCGGAGTACCTGGATATTCACTTACCGCCAGACACCAGTTACCAGCATTCGACCCCCCATGGTCACACCGTATTTGCTTATGTCCATGCCGGTCATGGGCAGTTTGACAGTACCGGCGGTGAATTGTTCGGGGACAAATCGCTGGTGTTGTTCGAGCACGGCGATGAGGTCTTTGTGACTTCGGGATCAGAAAGTATGAGCTTTCTGCTGGTCTCCGGAAAACCCCTGCACGAACCGATTGCCTGGGGAGGACCGATCGTGATGAATACGCAGGATGAACTTCAGCAGGCATTCGCAGAATTTCAGAACGGTACCTTTATCAGACAAGGATGAGCCACCCCAAAATCACCCCTTTAAATACGCGAAAACCCCACGAATACCAGATCGTGGGGTTTTCCTGCATTGGTGCATTAATCAGACACATTTTGACAGCGCTCTTTGTAGATTCGATAGACTGATGAACGGCTCAGCCCATAGAACTCTGCAAGATCCTTTTTGCTGACATCTGGACTTTCATAATCCCGAATGAGTTGGGTGATTTCAGTTTCTGATAGTTTCTGCGGCGCTCCAAACTTAACCCCGTTAGCGATTGCCTTCTCGCGCCCCTCTCGGGAGCGCTCTTTTATGATCTCTCGCTCGAACTCGCCAATCGATGTCAGGATGTTAAACTGAAGCCGTCCGTACATGGTTGTTGTATCGATTCCCTGATCAAGAACGACGAGATCAACCTCTTTCTCCTGCAGGCGAGTTATAATCATAGCCATATCGACAACGGAGCGAGCCAGTCGATCTAGCTTGGTGACAACCAAAACATCATCGTCCCGAACGAAATCCAGTGCCTTCAAAAGTTCAGGTCGTGAGGTCGTAGAAGATGCGGATGCTTTTTCATAATAGACACGATCACAGTCTTCCAGTTTATCAAGCTGCACATCCCGTTTTTGCCCGGCACTACTGACTCTTGCGTAGCCAATTCTCATCCCCATGGCTGCCTCCTTTAGAAAGAGAAAAGAAAACCCTGTCGTGGGTGTGGCTAGGTGAAAGTGGGTGAGATTTATTCCCCCTTGATCGATACCGACAAATATTAGATAATAATATATCTTTTTTTGTGGAGGTTGTTTATGTCGAAAAATACTAGCGTTACCCTTGGTCCTCATTTTGAAGAATTTGTTGGTAAGCAGGTAGAGTCCGGCCACTATGGCTCGGTGAGTGAGGCTATACGCGCAGGTCTTCGCCTTCTGGAAGAAAAGGAAGCCAGGCTCAACCTTTTACGCAAGGCATTGGTAGATGGTGAAAACAGCGGCACTGCTGATTATTCGCTGAAAAGCTTGATTCAGGAACTCGACACAGAAGATCTGAAATAATGGCCATATTCACCCTTACTGAAAAGGCCAATAGTGATCTGAAGGATATTGCCCGTTTTACGCAGAAGCGATGGGGGCATGACCAGCGGAACAAATATCTCAAGGATTTAGATGCTTGCTTTTTTCGCTTGGCAGAGAATCCATCTCTGGGGCGTGTATCACAAGTTCCCAACAGGAAGCCATGTGATTTATTTCCGCAGCATCTCAAAATCACAAGTCGAAATTGTCCGTATTCTCCATGAGAGCATGGATGTCGAAAATCAGCTTTTGCCAACCACTACCTCACGGAGTCCATCACATGCAAAAAACCGACAAAATAACAGTTCAAACTGAGACGGGCCAATCCCTTGATGTGATCGTCACCAGTATCAAAGCCGATGCCATCTGGATATTGATAGGTGAGGGGCCACATCATAGGTGGAAGCGTTAAGCGTGTATGCGAAGTCACGCTATTGAAGACTTAGAGCTTGGTATTCGTTTCAGTCGGTGTCAGCTATCTACTCACAGAAATTCACTACCCGACCTCCCAAACCAGAAAGTGCAAAACCTGTACATTAGCCACACTTATTGAATTGTAAATTTATTAATTTTACATCTAGCCATATCCATATTAGCGTCCATGAAAACATCAAGCGTCATTTGTCACATCAGGAGAAGAGTTGGTATGGAAGGAATTATTGCGTTAGATGAATTGCTCAAGTCCATGTCACCTGAAATCCAGAGCGGTGAGTATGTATTCTGTACAGTTGAAGGCTCCTATGCCGATTATGCAGATTTAAAACCTTTGGCCACTTTTATGGAGTCAGAAGGGCTGACACTTATTCTGCCAGTAGCGGCAGCAGAAAAAGCTCAGCTTTCGTACGACAGCACGTTCAAGCAAATCACCTTAACAATTCATTCTAGCCTAGATGCTGTCGGCTTAACTGCCGCTGTTTCCACAAAACTTGCCGATTACGGCATCAGCGCCAATGTTGTGGCCGCCTCTTATCACGATCATATTTTCGTACAGTCTGAAAAAGCTGACGAAGCATTGGTTGCATTAAAAGAGCTTAGTGACGTCGATTAATAACGGAAGGATTCAAATGTACCATTGGTATGATTTCGTCGGGAATGTTGGTGTGTTATCTATCCTGCTCGCTTATTTTCTACTTCAACTAAATAAAATCAGTCATTCTGAACTGACCTTCAGCCTGATGAATTTTTTTGGGGCATTGCTGATTCTTATTTCACTTTATTTTGAATTTAACCTGTCGGCATTTCTAATTGAATTTTTCTGGCTTCTGATCAGTGCCATTGGTATACGCAAATTTCTGGCCAATCGATCAACAAGCCCCCTGCATTGATCAGCACAGGCTGATCAACATTTCGTGTCTCACAAGTGACCATTTCCAGAACATCATAACCTTCAGCCTGTTTATGCGGGCTGAAGGTTTCTTAGAAGTTGCCTCATAATGGGGCCTTGGATGAGCTTAGGATTAATAGTCCGATTCGGGGTAAACGAATCTCAAATATCGTAAGTTCCGAAAGTCCACGTCTTGGCTATTTCAAGCCCATTTTCAAAACTAAGAAGTTGTGACAGTTATCAACCTTCCTCGGCAAACCCGTTTGTTCTGTTTACCAAATGTTCTACCAAAAAAGGGGTTCGCATATTTCTATAGGAATTTTGAATGCAAGGTGTGGCGTTTTTGCACAGGAATAGGTGGCGAGTTTGAGTTAAGAATGAGTAGTGGGTTTCATCAGAATATGCAGAGAGGCCAAATATAACATCAGCGACTTAACCCTGTCCCTTAGGAAAAAGTTGGACCTTTTTTTTGACTTAAATATGCTAATGTTAAGCTTGAACTAAGCTTTGCCGGCATAAAAACATCAACTCCAAAAGGTGCAACTCAATGGATTGGACAAAGCAGTGCCTATATTTCATAGCCGGGATGTTTGTGTTGTTTTTCACTGTCTCATGCACTGGGTTGCGCGCTCCGCAAGGGACCGCAAAAGCGGGGCCGCAAACTCTTTCGGTTGAACAGGACGGCTCTCTTTTAGCCAAATATGCACCTGTTTTCATCCTTGATGAAGCAGATAAGAATTACAATCGGATCGGAACCCCTGCAGTGCGTGATAATGGGGCTGGTGATCTGGAAATTTATATCGATACGCTCACCCCCACTATTTATTCACTGGAGCAAACATTTAAGACGGAAAGAGGTGAATATACAAATCTCATCTATCGGGTGCATTTTGAGAGGACACCATTCAGGCATCTCACCGGGGGCAGGAATGTCGGTCTGTTGATGATTGTCACCCTTGATCAGAAGGGGTTGCCGCTTTTAATCACCACCGTTCATACCTGTGGCTGCTACCTGGCTTTTATCCCAACGTCCAATCTGCCGGCCAACAGGTATCCGGAAAGCTGGTCTGTAAGTCCACAAGACGTTTATGGGGAGCGTTTGCCAGGTCTTATTAGTCTTGAAGACTCGAAGAATTCAGGGTATCGATTTGCTTTGCGGATAAAAAGCGGAACCCATCGAATTGCTGGCCTTAGCCTGCTCTCTGAAGATGATATCCTTTTGCGATCCAACGTTATGACTGCTGCTTTGCAGCCGATGAAAGCTTTACGAGAGTTACCTTTCGGGAAAGCGGAGGTGTCTTTTTTTGAAACGGAAGGAGCGCGTAAAGGGTACGTCCGCAACAGTCAAAAACCCCTTGAGCGGCTGTTGATGAGCTGGTGGTTGTTAGATTGGCGGGTCGGAGAGGACAAGGATCTGGGGCCCAAGGAGTTGACAGGAACTGTATTTTACACAAGTCTCAAACCATGGGCGCGGGGAAAATCTGATCTGTGGGATTTTGAGAATTTTCTGCAATATTGGGGCTGGAAATTCTGAACAGTAGAGGGAGTCTGAACTGATTCAAGATTGACTTTTCCTTGCCAACTACTTAATGTCGACATTCGACAAGGAGGGCTCTCGCCTATGGCCATCGTCAAAAAAACTTATAGAGATCAGATTGTCGATTATGTCTATCAATTGCTGCTGAGTGGTGAATTGGGGCCGGGTGATCAGTTGAAGGAAAACTTGCTGGCTGAGCAGATGGGGATCAGTAGGGCACCCATCCGGGAGGCAATGCAGGAATTGATTCTGAACGGACTGGTTGATTATCGTCCCCAGGTTGGCAATTTTATTCCGATACTGACAGCTAAGCAGATTGTTGACGGCTACACAACGCGTGGTGTTCTGGAGGGTTACGCTATTATGGAAACCCGTTATCAATTTTCCAGAGAAGAAGTAGAGAAACTGGAAACACTGACCCTCCAGATGGAAAAAAATGCGGCTAACCGGGAGCACAAAATGGTTGTTGATCTTGGGGGTGAATTTCACGATCTACTGATCAGTAAAAGTGATAATCTGCAGCTTCTCGAATATACCAATCGACTCAGCTTGAAATTACATATTCTTTTTTATAAACATTGGAGTCGACTCTACAGCTCCGGAGAAATTGGACAGCGACACCGTGATATCGTTGAGGGTCTTAAATCCGGGGTCCCGGATCGGATTGAAACGGTTGTGCGACGTCATTATGCCGAAACGGGATCGAAAATAGCAGAGCTCCAACGTCAGAAGCCCGTACGCTCTTAGCCTGTCAACCACCCTGATGTTGATATATCCAAACGACATATCTGAACGAGGTTGGTTCCTATCCGGGTGCTGAATCAAAGCCTTGCCATTGCGCGGAGGCTTTGTCGTCTCTGGGGAGACTATCAAACCTTGACAGAACTGGCCTCTTCACCTAATTTGACCGATAATAATTTTCTATTACTTCACTCCTAGTGATATGAACAATGACCAGCGAGAGGAAATCAATGTCAACTCAATTTCTTGAGATGCCCGATAAAGATGGTTTTTTTGGTGAATATGGTGGGCAGATTATACCGCCTGAATTGAAAGCCATCATGGACGATATCAATGATTCCTATGAAAAAGTTAGCCAAACAGAGGCCTTCCAGACGGAATTGCAAAATCTTTACGCTGACTATGTCGGTCGACCCAGCCCGATCTATTTTGCGCGCCGCTTAACCGAACGCCAGGGTGGGGCGCGGATTTTTTTGAAACGTGAAGATCTCAACCACACCGGTGCTCATAAGATTAATCATTGTCTAGGAGAAGCTCTGTTAGCCAAGCATATGGGGAAGACCAAGGTCCTGGCTGAAACCGGTGCCGGACAGCATGGAGTGGCACTGGCGACGGCCTGTGCGTTGATTGGGATTGAATGTGAAATCCATATGGGTGAGATCGATATTGCCAAAGAGCACCCCAATGTCACCAAAATGAAAATCCTCGGCTGTAAACTGGTCACAGTTACTCGGGGAACCAGAACCCTTAAAGATGCTGTTGATAGCGCCTTCGAAGAGTATCTTAAAGATCCGGCACACTTTTTCTATGCCATTGGTTCGGTCGTCGGGCCCCACCCGTTCCCCAAAATGGTCCGGGATTTCCAGAGTGTTGTTGGTAAGGAAGCGCGGGGACAGTTTCTGGCTAAAGAGGGGAAACTTCCCGATTACCTTATGGCCTGCGTTGGTGGTGGGTCAAATGCTATCGGCTTGTTCACTGCTTTTCTTGGTGACGAGGATGTGAAGATGATCGGGGTGGAGCCGGCTGGTTTGGGGCTGGATACACCAGATCACGCGGCAACACTGACCCTGGGAACCAAGGGCGCACTCCACGGTTTCAAGTGTTATAATCTGCAGGATAATGAAGGTAATCCGCTGCCGGTTTATTCCATTGCCTCCGGGCTGGATTATCCGGGAGTCGGGCCGCAACACTGTTATTTAAAGGACATTGAACGGGTTCGCTATGAGTCCGTTGATGATCAGGAATGTCTCGATGCGTTCATGATATTGTCCCGCCTGGAGGGTATTATTCCAGCTTTGGAGAGTGCCCATGCGGTGGCCTATGCGATGAAACTCGCCAAGACTCTACCCAGTGACCAGACAATTTTGATCAATATGTCCGGCCGCGGGGACAAAGATGCTGATTTTGTTGCCGAGCGTTTATCTTTATAATTATTGAAAATCAGGCCCTCATTCAAGTTTTTTTGAATGAGGGCTTTTTCTTAAGAAAATCACTGGGAGAAGTTATGAAAGCAGCTTTTGTGATTTTTGATCAGATGACGGCACTCGATTTTATTGGATTTTATGATCCGTTGACGCGTTTGAAGTCGATGGATTATATGCCTGATTTCGAATGGCAGATTTGCTCTTTTTGTGATGATGTTTTTGACCCCCAGGGTTTACGTTTTCTTCCGGATTTCCTGAAAAAACCGCTTGATGATTTTGATATGATCGTTGTGCCCGGTGGCTATGGTAGCCGCTCGCTGCAGCATAATGATGAGTTTGTCGCCTGGTTGAAGACAGCGGCGCCGGTTCCATTGAAAGCCTCAGTTTGTAGTGGTTCATTGTTGCTCGGAGCAGCGGGCTTTCTGCAAGGGAAAAAAGCAACAACCCACCCTAAAGCCTATTCCGAGTTGTCTCGTTACTGCTTAGAGGTGTCGGATCAGCGGATTGTCGATGAGGGGGATATTATCACGGCGCGGGGCGTCTCTGCTTCCATCGATCTGGGTTTGTATCTGGTTGAGCGGATAGCTGGGGAGAATGTCCGTCGCGAGATTGCCACGCAGATGGACTACCCTTACTTCCTCCGCGATAATTTTTGAAACTCGCCGTTAATATGATTGTGATATGAGGCTGTGAAGAAATTCCAGCAACTCCAAGTTCTCACAGATGATCACTATGCATTGACAGCCAGGCAGTTTGAACCACAAACAACCGCAGCTGCTGGAGTGGTGATCGGTCCGGCCATGGGGGTGCAACAACAGTATTATGCAACCTTCGCGAACTGGTTAAGCCAGCAGGGATTTCTGGTTATTACCTTTGACTATCGCGGAATCGGCCTGTCCAGCTCGGGGCCCCTCCGTGGTTTCAAAGCGAACATCCTTGATTGGGCCCGACTTGACTCCGCGGTGATGGTCAGAATGGCCGCGAATGCGGTTGATGGAAAACCGCTGTACTGGATTGGCCATAGCCTCGGTGGCCAGATATTCCCCTTTCTCCCGAATCATTCAGCGGTAAATAAAATGATCACTATCGCCTCAGGCACTGGTTACTGGCGTGACGCGCCGCCTCGTCTCAGACTCGTGTCATGGTACCTCTGGTATCTGGTGGTCCCCCTCTCTCTCGCATTGTTCAAATATTTCCCTGGAAGGCGGCTGCGCAAGGTCGGCAATCTGCCCCATGGTGTTATGGCCCAGTGGCGGCGCTGGTGTCTCCATCCTGAATATGCCGTCGGGGTAGAAGGGGAACAGGCGCGTAACCTGTATGCGCAGATCAAAATCCCGATAACCTCGTTGTCATTCACCGATGATGAATTCATGTCAGCCCGCAATATCGAGTCTCTCCATGAGTTTTACACTTCTGCTGAGCGTAAAATGAGAAAAATCAGTCCCGAAGATATTGGTTCTGAGCGGATCGGTCATTTTGGTTTTTTCCGCAAGCAGTTCAAACAAACGCTGTGGGAAGAATACCTGCTGCCGGAATTATCCTGAGGTCGTGGAACAGCTGTAAGGGATGTTGGGGCGAGTGGTGAACTCAGTCTTTGACGCGTAGAATCTTATTGCGCGCCATGTAAAGGACCTGGTCCTTGTAGAGGAAGAGTAAGAAGCGCTTGTCTTGGTTTAGGAAGTCCTTTGTTCTATTTTTTCCTCCGGGCAGATTCACAAAAATACGGACAGGGAGAAAATCTCCGAGGGTAGATTTAACCTGGATCTGGTGTTCCTCACCCAGTTCCAGAAGAGGATCAAATTCTTCTTCTGCGGAAACGGCAACTGAAACAACCTGTTCTAGATTGACCAGTTCAATGCCTTCTTTGCTGCGTACCGGCAGAAAATTATCCTGACCATTCAAAATCTCACCGATCCGTTCTGGCCCTGTCTGACGTGCCCCCTGCAGGTGCAGGAACGTTTCGCCGCTTAGCTGAATTCCATTGCTCAGGATCAGTTCGATCCGGCGTGTTTCCACTTTAATGCGTTGATCTTCCATGTCACTTCCTACCTGTTAGTCTTGCGGCATGAATTGGTTTTTGTTCTCAGCAAAACTGCGGGCTTCCTCTATGCTTATCCGGTTGGCATTCAACAGCTCTTGCAACGCCTGATCCATGAGTTGCATTCCGTCTTTGCGCCCGGTCTGGATGATCGAAGGAATCTGGAAAGTCTTCCCTTCGCGAATCAGGTTAGCCGCTGCGGCATTGACATTCAGAATTTCCAACGCTGCGCAGCGTTTGCCATCCACTGTGCGGAGGAGCTGTTGGGCAACCACGCCACGCAAAGATTCAGCTAGCATTGTGCGGATTTGCTCTTGTTGGGTAGTTGGAAACACATTGACCAGGCGATCAACCGTTTTGGCTGCACTGCTTGTATGCAAGGTACCGAAAACCAGATGCCCGGTTTCAGCTGCGGTGATAGCCAGTTCTATTGTTTCCAGGTCACGCATTTCTCCGACCAAAATGATATCTGGGTCTTCGCGTAACGCCGCTTTAAGGGCAGAGGAAAAACTTTGGGTATGCACGCCCACTTCACGTTGGTTGATCAGGCTCTTGTTGCCATGATGGACAAACTCTATCGGGTCTTCTACGGTCAGAATATGTTCGCTGCGGGTGCGATTGATGTGATCAACCATCGCCGCAAGGGTGGTTGATTTGCCGCTTCCAGTCGGACCGGTCACCAGAACCAACCCCTTTTTGTACTCGGTAAAAGCCAGCACCGATTGCGGCAGACCCAGTTGTTCGACAGTCAGAATTTCTTCAGGGATAATTCGGAAAACGGCACTGATTCCCATGCGGCCCATAAAAATATTGGCCCGGAAACGTGCCTTTAATGCTTTGACTTCGTAGGCGAAATCAAGATCATGGCGCTCTTCGAATTCGCTTCGCTGGTTTTCGCTCATGATTTCGTACAGCAGTGTTCGGTACTGTTCGTTGTTGAGAACCTGGTCGATAGCTGGGCGCAACTGGCCGGCTGCTCTGATCAGAGGAGAGTTCCCTGGGGAAAGATGCAGATCGGAACCTCTCTGTTGCTGAAGAATTTGAAAAAGCTTATCGATTTTTGCCATGGTCTATACCCTGAAAAGGAATTTCATAAAGCTGCGGGATCATAACAGAACTAAGAGAAAAATGCACAGGTTCTAATGATTATAAAGGGGCGGTATGTTTATGTAGAGAGGTTTTCTGCCGAACAGCTTAGATGTACAGTCAATAGCGCCTTTCAGATCGTGCCAATCAGCCGGCGGAGTTGTAACAGCACCTTTTCCCCTTCATCGGAGTCGAGACCATCTTCGGTAAGGCTATTGCGGACGGTTATTCCGTCAACACTGCCCCGCTCGGACAGGTACTTGAGGATGTTGCGCGGGCTGATTTTTTCTAAAAGATCGATTCCAGTCCATAGACTGAGAAATGCGATCAGCCCATAGGCTCCCCAGTTCGAGACATCCGCTATCAGTAATTCATCGACTCGGGTAACAGAGGGGATAATATCCAGGTTTTCCAACGCTGCGGCAACGTTGCCCATGCCGATTTCATTTCCGCCATCACCAATTCCAATGGTTGGACATCCAGCGTTGGTGATGAAGCTGTCGAAGCAGGCTGTGCGTTCACTGATATTTTCCCCACGGATATTATAATAATTCCCATCTGCTGTTTGCCCGGGACGTTCAATCGATACTATCACCTCAGGTTGATACTGCACGAGCGCCTGTAATGCTTCTGTCTGATGCTGATGCTGGTGCGGCCCAACATGAATTTCATAGACCCTGAAATCCTTATTGAAGACCCGCGAGATTGGTGGGCCACAGACAATAACCGGTATGGCACCCAAGTTCTCCAGAGTATTGTAAAGGGCAATGGTTCCAACAGGCCCATCGGTTTCGAACGTCTTTACAACCGGGAAGCCAGTACCAATCAGTACATGCCCCCGGCAATTTCTGAGGAGTTCTGCAGCACGTCGATAATAGCCAGGCTGCAGGGCTGGTTGCACGGTTTTCATGCCACGCAGATTGCGTAAAACCATCAAGTCTTCTATCTGTTGACTCAATATCTGTTCGTCGACGGTCTTTAGCATATTTCTTCCGACCTTGGTGAGAATGATTGATTGCATTGCTTTGGATTTATAGGGTATTTCATGCAATCAGGCTATCCAAATTTCGAAAGATTGATTTTATTTAGCACCTTTTAGCGTGCTATAGGAAATTTGAAAGGGAATTCTGATGACGACATCGTCTATCTGTGGGCCCGTGGTGTGACTCCACGGATGCCCTGAGGAAACTGGCCCCGGAGATTGCGATCACCCCTGCACCGGGCAATATATTTGTCTCTGCTTTGCGCGACGAAGATTTTTTTGCTGGCTGAAATAGAAAAGCTTCTTGTCCGTTACCCAGATAGCTTCAGGTTGTTTTGACAATGATCAGGGTGACATCGTCATCCTGAGGACAGTCTCCTCTGAATAGCGCGAGAGCGGCAAGGATTTTTTCAGCGATGGAGTCTGCATTCAGGTCTTTATGCTCCGTCAGCAGTTGGCAGACCCTTTCCGTACCAAACATTTCTCCCGTATCGGCGCGTGTTTCCCAGATGCCGTCAGTGCCGATCAAAAGCATATCACCTGTGGTAAAATGAATCGTCGAGGTGGGGTCATAATCTGTTTTTTCAATAATTCCCAGCGGAATCCCTGAACTGTCGAGCTCAACAATCAGATCTTTTTGATAGAGAAAAACCGGCGCATGCCCAGCTGAAAGCCATCGTAGTTCCATTTTTTCAGGGTCGAGAATGCCGTAAAATAGAGTCATGAAATAGGCGTCCGCAGTGTCGCGGCTGAGATGCAGATTTAAATTGTCAAAGAGTGGATTCAGCTCGGTCGTGTGACGATCCGCCAGTGAGCGTAAAATTCCCCGAGCCGCAGCCATGACCAGAGCGGCACCAATGCCGTGGCCAGACACATCACCGACTGCCAGGCCAACCATGTTTTTCTCAACTGGCTGCAATGCGACAAAATCAAAATAATCACCACCGGTTTCATCGCAGTAAAGACTTTTTCCCGCAAGCTCAAATCCAGGGCAAGCTGGCGCTGTTACCGGTAGTAATTGCTGCTGAATTTCTTTAGCCAGGGCCAGGGATTGCAGCATGGATTCGCGTTCTTTCAATCTTGACCCCATGCCGTTAAAAATATCACCCAGATTTTCCAGCTCGTCACCGGTATGAATATTGACCTTGGCAGTAAAATCCCCTTCGGCGAGCAGTTTTGCCGCGGCTGCCAATTGCGATACCGGTTGAGTGACCTTGCGTGAGCGGATGAGAGTGAGAATAATCACTGCAATGACCACAAAAACGGTCAGCCC
>JAPHSA010000062.1 GCA_026193235.1 Deltaproteobacteria bacterium
CAGTGCACGTCGCGCCAATCTATTGAGATAGAGCACCGCGACCAGTGTGGCTAGAAAACCCAGACCATAAACTGCCCATTCCAACGGAGAACGCTCCTGATGGCGTTGCCCGAGGGTGGCGATGTCGGCAGCGATTGAACCGAGATAGACGTTATGGACTGAATATGGAATAAAGCCGAACAACGAACCAAAAACATAGCCACGAAAAGAGAAGGGCGTCAGACCGAAAAAGTAATTGGAAATTTTACTCGGAAAGAATGGAATAAGGCGGGTCAGCAAAACTATTTTCCAGCCATGGAGGGAGAGTTCTTCGCTTAACAGTCTGATTCTGGCATGCTTCAGGAAAAACCGTGAAGTGCGTTGACTGAACAGGTAACGGGCGGCCAGGAATGCCAGTGCTGCGCCCATTGTTGTTCCGAGGACAACAACAATCGATCCTTCCACAACACCGAAAACAAATCCGGCACCGGTGGTCAACATGACCCCCGGTACTAGCAGAACCACAACCAGGGCCATGATCAGAATGAATATCAGCGGCGCCCAGATCCCCTGGGATTCAACCCATGACAGGAGAACTAAAACCTGTTCATGAACACCATAATGAATCAGCACGACTAGTATTGCGGCAACCAGCAGAATGCTTGAGATAATCGCTGTTAGCGGTGATTTCGCCCGGAAGAGGATCCTCTTGCGCTTCAGCTTTTTGCTTGCTGGAATCATATAGGATCCTTGTTGAACCAGCCAAGAGTTCACAATCAACAAGATGATGGTTAAAGGATATCATCTATTTTGGGAATGACAAAAACGAGAACAATGTTTGAAAATGGTGGTTATTTGATGCACTTTCTGATGCCGGCTGAAGGAGAGTTGCAGTGTCTATGAACTTTGGGGGTGATTCATTGGAAGGCTGGTTTCACCGCGAGTATCGGTCCATCAACTGCCTCCTCAGGTGATGTAATCCAGGGCTGATTGACACTTTGTAAAGATGCGGGTTTTTCAAGCGCAAAGTTCCTTCCGGAAGGCACTTCAGCTGGTGTGCACAACGATCAGCACTGTCGTCAAGGCCGGGCAGGTCGGCGATCACCCGGCCTTGCTCCATAACCTTGGAACGAAGGTCTGTTACCTGACATTCAGGAACGGTTATGTGTCGCGATGGATTAACAGGGTCAAAAACCGTAACGCCCGCTTCGACCTGTTCTCCTTTACAACAAATGACGTCCTGGAGAAAACGTCCATCACTATCCAGCAACCGGAACAGCGATTTTATCCCGGGAAGAGTGGCTTTTGTTATATCCGATGTCGTCTTCATCCGCGGCTGCCCATCGAAGCTGACGAGTTTATAGACTCCTCCCAGAGCACCGCCCCCTGGGCCTCCTGCAGTGGCCAGTTCAGTGCCGACACCGTAGATATCGACTTTGCCTCCATCGTCACGGATTGAACTTATCACATGTTCGTCCAGTTCATTGGATGCGACGATTCTGACTGCGGGAAAGCCTTCCTTATCGAAAATGTTACGGGCCTGCCGGCTTAAATATGCCAGGTCGCCGGAATCAAGCCTGATGCCTCGGAGCTCATGCCCCTTGGCACGTAATTCTTTAGCTACTCTGATGGCATTGGGAATGCCGCTGAGCAGCGTATCGTAGGTGTCGACCAGGAGGATCGCCGAATCCGGAAACACCTCTGCGTAGGCGCGAAACGCATCAAGTTCAGTTGAAAAAGCCATGACCCAGCTATGCGCATGAGTGCCTTTAACGGGAATACCGAAAACCTGCCCTGCCCAGGTATTGCTTGTGCTTCTAACCCCGCCAATGTAAGCAGCCCGTGAAACACTTAGCCCTCCATTGGGCCCATGGGCGCGACGCAGGCCAAATTCAACCACTACTCCCTCTCCTGCCGCTTGCTGGATACGGGCCGCCTTGGTCGCAATCAGGGTCTGAAAATTGAGGATATTGAGCATTGCTGTTTCAACCAGCTGCGCTTCAGCCAGGGACCCTTCTACTGTGACGAGGGGCTCATTGGCAAAAACAACGGTTCCCTCAGGCGGAGCTGTAACTGTGCAGCGAAAGTGAAATTTTTTCAGATAATCAAGAAAGCCAGTTTTAAAAAGGTTAAGGCTTTCCAGGTAGGCTAAATCTGTTTCTGTGAAGTGAAGCTCTTCCAAATAACGCAGAACGGGCTCTAAACCTGCGAAGACTGCATACCCCCCATGAAAGGGATTTTTGCGAAAGAAGAGATCGAAGCTGGCCGGGTGTTCACACATGCCGTGTTCGTAATAACCTGCCAGCATGGTCAGTTCATAAAGATCGGTCATCAGGGCGGAGGACGGCATAGAACCTCATCATTTCGGGTGCTCTATATATTAAGTATAGCAAAGAGAATTATTAGATGAATCGCCCTCCAGTATTCCAGACCCTTCTCAGCTTGTTAACATATGATTTTTTTAGCTTTTCTTACTACTTTTGCCAATCGTGTCTGAGCGATAGAAATTCGTTTTCAAAAGGGAAATCCTGATTTTTGATACGCTGAGCTGTTGCAGTTTGTCCTTAGATGAAGAAGGCCCCAATCCAATTCACCTTGCAAAACGACTTAACCATCAAGCAGCAGGATGGGTCGTTTTTTTCTTGTGATCAGTGACTTTAAAGAAACAAAGTCAAACCCATTGGGTAACTATTCATAGCGCAAAGCATCGATAGGATTGAGATTGGCGGCCTTGCGCGCGGGGTAGAAGCCAAAAAATATGCCGACTGCTCCGGTAAAGATAACCGCCAGAGCAATCACTAAGGGATTGATAACCACACTGATCCCCAGTAGTTGGCCACCAGCAGCAGCGCCACCAAGCCCAACACCAATGCCAATAATTCCGCCGCACAAACTCAAGGTAGCCGATTCGATGAGAAATTGGGCAAGGACATCACGAGGGCGAGCACCTATCGCCAGGCGGATGCCGATTTCGCGGGTACGCTCGGTCACAGAAACTAACATGATGTTCATAATTCCGATTCCGCCGACCAGAAGTGAAACTCCAGCAATGGCTGAAAGAAGCAGAGTCAGAGTACCGGTGACACGGGTTGCCATCTGGTTAATTTCAGTCTGGTCCCGCAGGCGAAAATCGTCCTCGACCTCGCCCGAAAGGCGGTGGGCACTGCGCAGGATCTGCTGAACTTCGGCCTTGGCCTCATCCATCTGCTCTGAACTGCTGGCACTGGCGACGATCGATCGCAAAGTTTTCCCATCGCCGAGACGATAGAGTACGGTGGTGCTCGGAGCCAGGATGACGTCGTCCTGGTCGCTCCCCATTGCCGATTGGCCTTTGCTGGCCAGGACACCGATCACTTGAAAAGGGACGTTGCCAATCCGGATGCGCGCACCGATCGGATTCTCGCCGGGGAAGAGTTGGTCCGCCACGGTCTGTCCGAGCAGGGCCACCTTGGCCCGAACAAGTAAATCCCGGGCGCTGAAGATGCGGCCCGAGGCGATCTGGTAGTTACGAATAGACAGGTACTCGATGTCTCCGCCATAAATGCTGGTATTCCAGTTTCTGACCCCGGCGACCACTTGGCTTTGCACCCGGATCTCCGGAGAGACGGCCTGTAGCAGTGACGCATTGTTGCGCAGGGCGGTGACATCTTTCAATTTGAGGGTTCCAAGGCTGCCCGCTCCTCCATGTACCCCTCCAAGCTGGCTACTTCCGGGCCTGATAATCAACAGGTTTGTGCCAAGGCTGGCCACCTGTCCTTCAATGTCTTTCTGCGACCCCTGACCAAGAGCCACCAGACAAATCACCGACCCGACGCCAATAATTATTCCTAACATGGTCAACAAACTGCGCATTTTATTACGGGCGATACTTTTGATCGCTACGAGGAAAAGTTTGCGCCACTTCATAGATGCTCCTCGGCAGGTAGTTTGGCAAGATCTGCTTTGGCGTCACGGGGCACAAGAATTGGTTCATCACGACAGATACGACCGTCACGGAGTTCCACCAATCGAGAAGCATAGCGTGAAACATCGGTTTCATGAGTCACCAGCACCAGGGTCAGTCCTTCGCGGTTGAGTTGCTGGAAGAGAGCCAGAACTTCCAGAGTGGTCCGGCTGTCGAGGTTTCCCGACGGTTCATCGGCAAGAACGATGGCTGGACTGTTAACCAACGCCCTGGCAATGGCGACCCGCTGCTGCTGCCCGCCGGAAAGCTGGTTGGGATGATGGTGCAGACGGTCTCCCAGACCGACCCGGGTCAGAGCAACTATGGCACTGTCCCGTGGCTGCGGGATGCGCTGGCGGCGGTCGTAGAGGAGAGGAAGCTCAACATTCTCCAGCGCAGTGGTACGCGGTAGCAGGTTAAAGCCCTGAAAGACAAAGCCGATCTTCTCGTTGCGCAGATCTGCGAGCCGATTGCGGTTCAGGGTAGCGACCGGAACACCGTCGAGCAGGTAGTCTCCGCTGGTCGGCAGATCAAGGCAGCCAAGAATGTTCATCAGCGTCGATTTTCCGCTGCCGGAGCTACCCATAACGGCGATGAATTCTCCCTGTTGTACGTTGAAAGAAACTCCTCGCAGGGCATGAACCTGAACGTCACCGAGGTCAAAAACCTTGGTAACATCCTTTATACTAAGTGTTTCGGCGCTCAACGCCGAGGCCTTCCGCGCATAGAACCAAACAGTGAAAAGCCTGCCTTCGGCTTTGCCGTGTTCTGTTTATAGCCGGTTACCACTGCTGCGCCCTCCTGCAACTCACCCTCAGTAACAACCGTCAACTGACCATCGGAAATTCCGACAGTGATCGGTACCGGACTCAGTTTATCCGCCGCATCGACAACGAAAACCCGGCTCCCGGATTTTGCTCGCGGCACATTGGAATCATTGGCTTTCCCCGGGGTGGTCGGCTGAAAGCGCAAGGCCGCACTGGGGACAAGCAGTGCATCCTGCGCCTGCTCGACAATAAAGTCGACAGTGGCGGTCATCCCCGGCAAGAGCAGGCCCTGATCGTTGTTAGCCGCGACGATCACCGTATAAGTCACCACATTCTGCACGGTGGTCGGTTGGAGCCGAACCTGACGAACACTGCCGGTGAAAGTCTGCTCCGGATAACTCTGGACGCTGAAGCGCACCTGCTGTCCCTGGCGGATTTGACCGATGTCGGTTTCATCAACCGCCGCCTCTATCTGCATCCGCGCAAGATCCTTGGCGATAATGAACAGGGTCGGGGTGTTGAGGCTTGCTGCCACAGTCTGCCCGGCATCGACACTGCGCTGAATGACAGTCCCGGCTATAGGTGAACGAACCACTGAATTGTCGAGGTTTATCCGGGCTCGAACCAGCCCTGCCTGGGCTGAGTCAAGGGCGGCCTTGGCCTTGTCGGCATTGATTCGATAGGGGAGAAACTCCTGGGCTGAGAGGTAACCCTTCTCAAACAATGGGAGATTACGAGCCAGGTCTTTTTGTGCCAGATCCAGCTCTGCACTGGCTTGGTCAACTTTCCCCTGAGCGTCGGCAACGGCTGCAGTGAACAGACCCGGCTTGAGAGCCGCCAATACTTGCCCCATGGTCACCTGGTCATTATAGTCAACCAGAACCTTTTCCACTGTGCCCGACACTTCGGTGCCGACAGCTACGGTTTCTACCGCAGCCAGTGTACCAGTAGAGGATACGGTCAACTCCAGCGTGGCCCGTCTAACGCTAGCGGTTTGGAAGCTTCTATCCATAGTGTTTGTCGTGCCGGAATTGTTCCACCACAACAATGCCAGAACGGCGATGGTCAAGAGCGCCAAGCCGAGTACACTGCGCCAGGCGATTTTAGTTAACGATTTCACGATGAGGTCTCCTGACCACTGAGCATTTGCAACATTGTCTCGAGGTCGCCGCGGGCATAACCGATGTTCAGACCCTGCAGCAGTACTCCATAGCGAGCCCGGACCTCGTTTCCTTGAGCCTTAATAAAATTCGTCCGAGCAGTGGAAAGTTCAACCCAGGTTGCCGCCCCCACTTGGTAGCGGGCTTCGCTGGAATCCAGAGCCTGGCGTGCATAATGGAGTTGACGACCGGTGGCTGTAAGCTGCAGCTTCGCCCGCTGGTAGTCGGCTATTGCCTGACCGACTTCTAAACTGACCTGCTGTTGCAGCTTAATTTTGGTGATTGCCGCATCTGATTCTGCGATCTTGGCTTGGGCCACACTGGTACGGGTTTGGTCACGGTCGAAGATTGGGATGGTCAATGTCAGTCCGAGGCTTGCAGCTTGATTATCGTCGAACTGACCAGAAAAACTACCGCTATTGGCACCGCTATAATTGGTACCGGTGGTCGCCTGCAGATCGAGATTCGGCAGGTATCCGGCTCGGGCGACCTTGGTTTGCAGCCGAACCGCTTCGATTTGCAATTGCTGCGCGCGGAGGTCGGGGCGTGAAATCAGGGCCTGTTCTATGGCTTGGTTCGAATCAAGATTCCCGAGTTTGTCACTTAATACGTTCGAGTCGATCGGCAATACTTCAACATCAACCGGCAGAGTGCGACCAAGCACCTGTAAAATTTCCAGTTTTGAGACCTGAAGATTACGCTGAGCATCGGCCAGATTGAACTCTGCCTGGGCGGTTTCTGCTTGTTGTTGGTAGTAATCAGTGACGGCACGGCGACCAGCATTATAGAAAGCTTCAATCTGTCGTTCCAGATCCTGCTGACTTTTAAGATTCTGTACCGCGACTTGAACCAATTCTTGATTAATCAGCACCGCAGTATAATTGCTGGCAACTGTGAAGGCCACAAGCTGCTGTTGCCGCCGCAGATTCGCTTCAGCTCCTTGCTGCTGCTGCCGGGAAGCATCGAGTCCGGCGCGGTCGGCAAATCCGTTGAACAGATTGATATTGGCTGTAAGTTGCAGGTTAGCGCTCCGGTAAGCGTCCGGTTCGCCGGGGGACGGCTGCTGTCGAAAATTCTGGCTGCTGCCGGCACTCCCCTGCAGTGAAGGCAAAAATTTCCCACTGGCCGCCTCGATACCGACACCAGCTGACTGCAAGCGATTGCGGGCAAGGGTCAGGTCTGAGTTACGAGCTAGCGCCAGTGAAACCGCCTGTGAGAGGGATAATCGAAGTGGTTCGTCACCGACTTCCCCTGCGAAGGTACTAGATGACAGTAGCAGGAGAATGACTAACGTAAGGCGTACGGAGAAAGTCATTTTCTATATCCTTAAAGATACCGAGACCATCGCACAGTTGCCTTCTTGACTGTTAACGGTATGGTCGGGGTCCATTATACCTATTTCTATTTGGAAGAAGGCTATAACCCGATGGCAGGTATTACAAC
>JAPHSA010000046.1 GCA_026193235.1 Deltaproteobacteria bacterium
CAGAGACAGCTCGGGGTTGGGAACGACCTGCTCACGATCAAAATACATGCGCGTTCCCAGGCCACTGCAATCGCTACAAGCACCATGGGGATTGTTGAATGAGAACATACGGGGGCTGACTTCAGGGTAGGACAGGCCACACTCGATACAGGCATGCCTGGCAGAGAACAACGTGCTTTCACCGTCAGGGATCTCAATCCGTACCAGACCATCAGCCAAAAGCAGAGCAGTTTCTATCGAATCAGCCAGGCGTGAGCTGATATCTTCTTTCATGACCAGACGATCGACAACCACCTCGAGCGTATGTTTTTTCTGCTTATCCAGCTCTATGTCATCTCCCAGTTCGTACATCTGGCCATCAACCCGGATGCGAACATAGCCATCAGCCTGAAGTTGCGCCATTTCTTTGCGATACTCACCTTTGCGCTCTCTAACAATGGGAGCCATAACCATCAGTTTCGTTTTTTCCTCGAAATGCATGACCTGGTCGACCATTTGTTCAACCGTTTGTGAACTGATGGCTTTCCCACAGCGGTGGCAGAGTATTAGTCCGACCCGGGCATAGAGCAGCCGCAGGTAATCGTAGATTTCGGTAACCGTTCCAACCGTTGACCGGGGATTTTTTGAGGTCGTCTTCTGTTCAATGGAAATTGCCGGCGATAGACCATCAATCTGGTCTACGTCAGGTTTTTCCATCTGCTCAAGGAACTGCCGGGCGTAGGCGGATAGGGATTCAACGTAGCGGCGCTGGCCCTCGGCATAGATGGTGTCAAACGCCAGGGTGCTTTTACCGGAACCAGAAACTCCGGTGATCACCACGAGTTTATCGCGGGGGATATCGATATCGATGTTTTTGAGATTATGTTCGCGAGCGCCGCGAATCCTGATGTGATCAATCATAGGGATAATTTCAATCCAGAGCTGAAGAAGAGAGTTTATGCCGGTGTGTTGCCATCTGATCGGCCATGTTGAGGGCAGCTCCCAGGCTGGCGGTATTAGCTTTTCCCGTTCCGGCCAGATCATAGGCCGTTCCGTGATCGACACTGGTTCTTATGATTGGCAACCCGAGGGTGACATTGACCGCGTCATCAAAATGCAGCAGCTTCAAGGGGATCAGCCCCTGATCGTGATACATGCAGATGACGGCGTCATAGCGCCCCTTGGCAGCAAAGTGAAACAGAGTGTCCGCACTGTGTGGGCCATCTGCATTGATCCCCTCTCTTTGTGCCTGTGCGATTGCCGGTGCGATAATCCGTTGTTCTTCGTCACCGAAAAGGCCATCTTCTCCGGCATGAGGATTCAAAGCCAGAACAGCAAGATGTGGACTTTTGATCCCGAAATGTTCTTTTAATGCCGCTGCGGTAATCTGTAAGGTCGCTGAGATTTCTGCGCCGGTTAGTTGAGCGGGAACAGCGCGGTACGGCAGATGGGTGGTGACCAGGCAGACTTTTAATTTTTGCCCCGCCAGCATCATGACAACCTTGTCAATACCGCAACGTTGGGCCAGCAGTTCTGTATGGCCAGGAAAATGGTATCCTGCTGCGTTGATCGCTGCCTTATTAATCGGGCAAGTCACTATCCCTGCAGCGGAACCGTTCAAGCAACTTGTGACTGCATATTCAATATACTCAGCCATGGCTTGACCGCAGGAAGGATCAGGGTGGCCATAGACGACAGAATGTTCATCGAGCTCTGAGCAAGAATAAACCGTCAACTGCTGTCGCCCAAAATTAATAGAATAGAGATTGTGCTCCAGCGGGACAGAGGTTGCAGCAATATCAAAGATTTCCCCTGCGCGCGTTAATAGCTCAACATCACCGATGACCTGCACGGGGTGGCGGAGAGACTCAAAAGCACCTTCAAGCAGGGCTTTGACTATCAATTCGGGTCCGATGCCGGTTGGATCGCCCATCGTCAGGAGTAAGGGATGCATCTGTCTTTCCTCTGTTGATAAATGCGCAATAGATCAGTATAGCTGATTCGTGTGAAGAGAGACAAGCCTGCGAGTCAATTACCGATGTGACTGGAATAGGACGGTTCAGGGGCGTGATGATATCGTTTCTGGCGGTTCATTTCCGTGGATCTGGTGCTGAGCATGGTTGTCTATGGTGGGAGCTGAAAGGGAAACCTGCAAATTGAAAGCAGCTTTGTTGTTCAGGTCGCTGAGGTTGTCCCGAATTCTGCTCACGACTTTCTGCGCATTTATTGTGGCCGTCTCGGGCAATAATAAGGCCAGCTGCTGTGCTTCAAAATGACAGAGCAGATCTGAGTTTCTGATCAGGGTTTTGATTCTCATTGCCAGCGTCGGGAGGAGGGGATCCCAATCATGGGTTGGGTTCTGTAGTTTTTCTACTGATTGTGGTCCGATAAGCAACAGGGAAAAGGGACGGCCAGTCAATGTCGACCTTGAGCGCTCCTGAAGCAAAAAATTGTTGAAAGAGAAACGACTATAAATACCAGAGCTGTGGCTGAGGGGCATCTGTTTTAGAGGACGTGTTTCTCCTCTGGGGGTTGATGAGGCATGTCGACTCAACAGCGGCTGTAATATGTTTTTCAGCTCAGCTTTATCCATTTGGTAGGAGAGGCAATGGCTGCCTGGCGGGAGGATGCCTAACTGTAACAGTTCCCCGGGTTCTGAGGACGAGAAAAATGCGATTTGGCAGTGATGTTTTTTTGCCAGGCTGGTCAATGTGGCAGTGATACGTAGATCCTCATTGTCAACCGAGCCGGTCTCACAGAAAATAATCTGAGGTTGAACTTGACTGAGGAATAAACGAAGTTCTTGCAATGATCCACAGAAATGCAGCTGGTCAAAAAACTCAAGCGGGCTGATACTTTGAGCTATCTCCCGTCGTTGATCAGCTTTTTCGGCAATGATGATTGCTGACGTCCCCATTGTCCCCACACTTTTTCAGGCAAGTCTAAACGGATTTAAGCAATAAAAATGAACCGTTGCTGGATTATTAATGTAAGGGATCTGTCCGACATTGTCAAAAGCGTTATTTCCCACCCTTAGATACGAACATCGACAAAGGCATTCGCCCGCAATTCCTTTTCCCATTCCTGAAAGCGGGTGTCGGTTTTTTCTCGCTTGAGAGTTTCTTCAATGTCAGCTTTAACGCGCTCAAAAAGATTAACGTCTCCAGAATTGCGTGCTGTCATCAGGAACAGGTGGAGCTGGTTGTTCATTTCAAGAATTTCACTGACCTCACCGGGCTGCAGGTCTTTCAATGCTATTTGCAAGTCTTCAGCGAGGTCAGTTTCAACCAGTTCGCCCATGTCGCCGCCACTGGCAATATCTTCCTGAGCAGCGAGAACCTGATCAAAGGGTTCACCGTTTACCAGCAGATCTCTGGTGATCCTCGCCTGTTTGCGTAAATCTGTGAGCTTTTGTTCTGAGCTTTCAGGGGGGATCGCGTAGCTGATTCGACTGACCTGTATGGTTGGCTGAACCTTGTATTCGTCAATATGTTCATCAAAATAGTCACGCACCTCGCTACTGGTTACCATAACCTTGTAGTTTACCTCTCGGCCCAGCAGTTTGTAGCGCAGGATTTCTTTTTTAATCTGCTCGCGGTAGCTTTCCATCGTCAGCCCCTGAGCGGCGAGAGCCTGCTCCAGAGTTTCAGAAGTCAGGCCATTTTTCTCTTGAACATCCAGTATGGCCGCATTCAACTCCGAATCAGCGACGGTTAAGCCCAATTCTTCAATTCTCTGTTCAACGAGCTTGTCATTAATCAGCTGCTGGAGCAGGGTCGTTTTTAATTGGTCAAACTGGGTCGCACTGAGTTGATTCTTGTTCGCCTGTTGTGAGAGTGCCTTTAGCACCGCCTTATCCAGCTGATAAGTACTGATCATCTCGTGATTGACAACCGCAGCCACCTGACTGAGGGTTTTTGCCATGGCCGGAGCTCCAGCGGCAAAGGACACGAATAACAGGAATAAAATGGTGCGTTTCATAAAGTAAAATCCTCATTAATGATTTAGCGTTTGCTGGGATTGTAACAGTTCCCAGCGAACAATTGTTTCTGTTTTTTTGTGTAAATCTTCAATCCACAGATGAAAAGCATTTTCTTCTTTTTCCTGATAGAGCTTCTCTTTGATTTCATCTTTTACCGCAGCAAATTGACGTAGCCCAGCCCGGCGGCGGTTTTCGACAATAAAAAGATGAAAACCGTAAGGGCTTTCAACCGGGTCACTTAGTCTACGGACAGGAAGTTTGAATAATATCTCGTCAAACTCTGGCGGCAGTTGACCTTTTGAAAAATAGCCGAGGGCACCACCTTTTTCACTATCAGGTGAATGCGAATGTTCCTGAGCCAGAGTAGCGAAATCGCCACCATCTTTTAGTAATTTCAGAACATTAAGAGCTTCTTCCTCCGAGGGAAAAAGCATTTGGCGCGCGCGTATTTCGACCGGGCGGCGAAACTCTTCCTTGTTATTAAGATAATATTGTTCCGCTTCTTTGTCAGTAACCTTAATTTTCGGACTCAGAACAGCCGTGCTGACTTTTGCGGTTAACAGGCGCAACTTTAAAGCGGCGACCCAGGCTTCATAGGTTTTCCCCGTTTGTAGCAGGACCTGGTCAAATTCATCAGCACTGTAACTGCCGCGAATTTCAGCGAGGGCGGCATCAAGTTCGTCAGGACTGATTTGAACATTTAACCGGGCAGCTTCACCGAGGATCAACTCCCGATCAATCAGTTGCTTAATCAGTTGGCTTTTGAGTTGGAGCTGCTGTTCATCAGGCAAGCCGGAGAGATCCGGGTAGTTGAGTTGTATTTCCCGTTCGAACTGCTGCAAGGACAATTGTCGTTGGCCAATCTCCAGTAACGGGAGCTTGGCTTGCTCAGGCTGCTGTTCCTGTTGTTGGCAGGCGACCAGGCAGACCAGAAGGAACACTTGTAATATTCTGGTTAACATTGCTGTGGTCACTCTCCAATTTTCTAACTAAAAGGCCTCTGAATACAGCACCTGAAGAACGCTGTAGCAACGGAGCGATCACGCTAGCATAGTCAGAAAAATTGTTGCAATTCTTTTCTAACCCGATCCAGGAGCTCCTGCGGTTTCATTCGACCGAGTTTGATGCTGAGCTTAAAATCCGCTCCCAGTCGGTAGATCTCGGGCTGTTCAGTCACCAACTGGCGAATCAAGACCGGTGAAATTTTCGTTGAAGAGTGAAACAGCAGACTGAGGCCTGTGCCATCATATTCCAGCAGTTCAATGCGAAGTTTTTTCAAGCGTATGCGTAGGCGCATGACCCCGGCAAGGACTTCAGCAGCGCTTGGCAGTTCGCCGTAGCGATCACGCAATTCCTCAACCAGATCAAATAGCTGTTCATCGACCTCGGCAGCGGCCATGCGTTGGTAAAATTGTAACCTTTGATTGGGATCCGGGAGATATTTCTCTGGTAGAAAAGCGGACAGGCCAAGGCGGATTTCCGGATCAATCCGGTCTTCGCGTTCTTTCCCACGCATTTGGGCGATGGTTTCTTCCAGTAGCTCAGTGTAGAGTTCAAAACCGATCGCGGCAATCGATCCCGATTGTTTCCCACCAAGTAAATCCCCGGCGCCCCGTAATTCAAGATCATGACTGGCAACCCGGAAGCCAGCACCCAATTCAGTTAACTCCTGCAGTACTCTCAAACGTTCTCGGGCCTCGCGGGTCAGGGCTGCTTCGCCGGGGATCAAGAGATAAGCATAGGCACGGCGGTCACTGCGGCCAACCCGGCCGCGTAATTGATAGAGCTGGGATAAGCCGAAGCAATCGGCCCGGTTGATGATAATGGTGTTTGCCCGCGGGATATCCAGCCCATTTTCAATGATTGTTGATGCGACCAGCAGGTTGATTTTACCTTCGATGAAGTCGAGCATCACCTGTTCCAGTTCTTTTTCCGGCATCTGTCCATGGCCTATGGCAACTGCCGCCTCGGGAACCAGCTGGCGTAATTGTTCGGCCATCGCAGCGATGGTTTTAACCCGGTTGTGGACAAAGTAAATTTGGCCGCCGCGCCTTAATTCGCGCAAAATTGCCTGGCGAATCAACTCATCATCAAAGCGGGTGACATAGGTGCGAATGGCCAGCCGGTCAACCGGTGCCGATTCAATAACCGATAGATCACGCATGCCGGTCATGCTCATGTGCAGGGTGCGTGGAATCGGCGTTGCGGTCAGGGTCAGAATATCAACTTCGGCGCGCAATTGTTTGAGTTTTTCCTTGTGGCTGACGCCAAAGCGTTGTTCTTCGTCAACAATCAGCAGCCCCAGATCCTTGAAATGAACATCTCTTTGCAGTAATCGATGGGTGCCAATAAGAATATCAATCTTTCCCTCAGCCGCAGCAGCCAGGGTCGTACGATTCTCTGCCGGCGAACGAAAACGTGACACCATCGCAACGCGAACCGGAAAGTCCTCAAGCCGTTGACGAAAACTCTCCCAGTGCTGGCGGGCGAGAATAGTGGTTGGTACCAGAACGGCAACCTGTTTGCTATCCAGAACAGCTTTTACTGCGGCACGTAAAGCAACTTCTGTTTTCCCATAACCAACATCACCACAGATCAGCCGATCCATCGGTCTTTTAGATTGCATGTCATTGAGCGTTTCCTGAATGGCCAGTTCCTGGTCGATCGTTTCCTCATGGGGAAAGGTTGCTTCAAATTCGCGGAACAATTGATCGGGAGCGGAGTAGGCAAATCCCTGCCGGAGTTCCCGTTTGGCGTAAAGCTCAAGTA
>JAPHSA010000113.1 GCA_026193235.1 Deltaproteobacteria bacterium
GTCTCTTGCTTTTAAGCAGGTCGCGTTTTTTTCCAGCCAGCAGAAAAAATCATAATCACTGATGACACCATATTTTACAACCTCAGCCAATCCTGCCGATACTTCTCTCGGTTCCAATGTATTTAATGTCA
This sequence comes from Deltaproteobacteria bacterium, assembly GCA_026193235.1. Taxonomy (GTDB): domain Bacteria; phylum Desulfobacterota; class Desulfuromonadia; order Desulfuromonadales; family Geopsychrobacteraceae; genus JAPHSA01. The sequence goes on from JAPHSA010000113.1 coordinate 132, forward strand.
AGATATCAATAAAAACCGAATCCGGTTGATAAAAAGCACCAATTAAATTTTTCCCCAAGGGGTGATTAACAGCTGTCTTACCACCGACAGAACTGTCAACCTGAGACAACAGCGTCGTGGGAATCTGGACATAAGGAATGCCACGCAGAAAGGTCGCCGCGGCAAAACCGGCCATGTCACCGATCACACCACCACCCAAAGCAATCAGGCCACAACCGCGATCAAACCCCTGCTCGATTAAAGCGTCATAGATCAACTCCAGGCTTGCCAGATTTTTGTACTCTTCTCCATCGGGGACATTACATTGAAAGGGATTGAATCCATGTTGTTGGAGGGAATTAAAAACTACCTGACCATACAAGGCATCGACTGTAGGATTTGAAACAACAGCAACACGCTTAGGAAAATCACTCTCGGCCAGTTTTTTGCCAAAACCCTTCAGCATGTCCGTTCCAATGAAAATCGGATAGGTTCTATCAGCAAGAGGAACAATAACTTCTTCCAAAGTGCAGCCTTTTATTAAAAAAAAAAGGGCAGGTTTCCCTGCCCTTTGTTAAAAACCTGATATCTATAGTTAGTCGTTGTGCATAATTCTTGGGGTGATAAAAATCAGCAGCTCATCTTTAACGGTCTGTGTTTTCTGTGATTTGAAGAGGTGTCCTAAAATTGGGAGGCCCATCAAACCGGGGATACCTTCTTCTGATTCCTGAATATTCTCGATAAAAATACCACCGATAACTGTTGTTTCACCATCCCTGATCAGAACCTTGGTTTCTGCTTTTTTCGTATCAATACTCGGGGCACTGGCACCAGCAGTCAATGATGGAGAGTCATTGGTTGCCAGGATTTCCAGAATAATAGAATCGTCAGGGTTAATCACAGGAGTCACTTCAAGTTTCAGCTCGGCATTGACAAATTCAGTTTTAGGACCATCTGCACCCGAAGTTTGGTAAGGGATGGTTGTCCCTTGGCTGATCGTCGCTGTTTCACCATTTAATGTTGTGACCCTTGGAGTTGAGATCACCTTACCTTTACCATCAGACTGCAGAGCTGACAGTTGGAGATCAAGAACAACATCATCAATCAGCGCGCGCCCAATTTGCATCTGTGTTCCAATCCCTGGAGTCGCTATAAGAGAACCCAGAGCCTCATCTGTCACATCAACTAAAAACCCCCCACCTCCTCCAGTAATTGACTGGAAGGAAGGACTGACATTATCGTCGTTCGCAAAAACAACCCAGTTGACTCCAAGGTCACGTGAATAATTGGAATTGACCTGCACAATACGGGCTTCAATCATTACCTGGCGCTCAGGAGTATCGAGAATTGCAATCAGCTCTTTCGCTTTTTCTATCCGTTGTGGAATATCAGTGATAATAAGAAGCTTGTTTCTGCTGTCTTCGGTGATACTTCCGCGATCACTGAGCAACCCTTGTGCCGGGCCTGAAACGCTGCCTAAATCAGCATAACTGACGGTAACAACTTCGGTGACCAGGGGTTCAAGTTTTTCCTGTGAGCGTGCGGCGGTCAGTTCAGCCTCTTTCATCGTCCTGATCTGATCTTTTGGCAGAACCCGCACGACATTACCTTCCTGAATCATCCCCAAGCTGGTGACATCAAGAATCAAATCCAGAGCTTGATCCCAGGGAACATCAATGAGGCGGAGTGTTATATTACCTTTAACAGCATCAGAAGCGATAATATTGAGTTCGCTGATTTCTGCAATCAGGCGTAAAATATCGCGCACATCAGCGTTATCAAAGACGAGAGAGGTTTTTTCGCCGGTATATTTATTCGGTTGAGCAGTCACCTGTTCGATTACCGGAACGCTCAGCTGGCCCGGAGCCGACGGCACACCAACAACTGGAGGCGAAGACAGAGACGCTGGTATTCCAGTGTCTGTCGCAACTTGGCCTTGGGCCGAAACCGGCAGCATCCCAGTGGCTACAGGAAATGCCTGCCCATATTGACCATCGTTGACCGTAAAAGCGTAACCGGAAGCATTTTTCTGTAATTTGAAGGGCATGTCTCCTTTCAACAGTACAACAAAACGCACCTCTGGTTTGCCGGCAACATTAACCAGGTAGGGAGTTGCCGAATGAATCGCACTCGGGAAGGCCAAGGTATCAAATTCTCTCCGCAATGA
>JAPHSA010000181.1 GCA_026193235.1 Deltaproteobacteria bacterium
ACAAGAATACTGTCAGTGATCGCCTGGCCGGAGAGACTGGTTCCTGCGGCCCTGAAGGTGACCGGTAGCCGACGTTGACTTGCCTCATGAAGAATCAGCTGGACCTCTTCTTCCGCTTCAACATTGATGACAATCTTTGGAATCAGGCGGTAGAAGCTGGCATCGGTTCCGAATGCTACGGTTAAAAGTGGATCAGTGATCAGTCTCTGCTTGGAGATCGTTTTCACGATTGTTTTATAAAAATCCTGATATTCGGTTGGCAGCATTATATCTCCTTTAGGGCGGGAGCAGGATCGTTTGGTTTCGGAGATTCTAACAGAAATACGACCGAAGTGGTAATGTTAGCAGGTGAAATAAGCTGCCCTATGCTAGCGGCAGCCTATTTCAACCAGCTTACTGGGGATGGTTACTGAATAACCAGGGAGTTTCCTTCCGGCGGCGATCCTCATAGATTCTGATTCGGTCAACTTTTTCCAGAGTCAAGCCGATATCATCAAGGCCATTCAGAAGGCAATGCTTGCGGAAAGGGTCAATTTCAAAAGTCAGGGCTTCTCCGCTCGCCAAGGTCAGCATAGTGGATTCCAGATCAATGCTCAGTTGATAACCTGGCTGAGCTTTGACGGCAGTGAAGAGTTGATCAATCTTGCCGCTGCCCAAAACCAGTGGCAGGATGCCGTTTTTGAAGCAATTGTTATAAAAAATATCGGCAAAACTGGGGGCAATAATGACCTTGAATCCATAGTCGAGAAGAGCCCAGGGCGCATGCTCACGCGAAGAGCCACAGCCAAAATTATCTCGTGCCAGCAGTATCTGAGCGCCCTGGTAGCGGGCCTGATTAAGGATGAAATCCTGGTTCAGAGGGCGGTCACTGCAATCCATGCCCGGTTCACCGTGATCCAGATAACGCCATTCATCAAACAGGTAGGGCCCGAATCCGGTACGTTCGATGGATTTGAGAAACTGTTTTGGAATGATAGCATCGGTATCGATATTGGCGCGGTCGAATGGGACAACCAATCCCGTCAATTTAGTAAATTTCTCCATTACTTCACCTCCAATTCGCGCACATCAACAAAATGACCGGTTACGGCCGCTGCCGCTGCCATCGCCGGGCTGACCAGATGGGTTCGACCGCCCTGACCCTGGCGGCCTTCAAAGTTGCGGTTTGATGTTGAAGCACAGCGTTCTTGCGGTTCCAGACGATCGTTATTCATCGCCAGACACATGGAACAGCCCGGTTCACGCCATTCAAATCCGGCAGCGATAAAGATTTTATCCAGACCTTCCGCTTCGGCCTGTTGTTTCACCAGGCCTGAGCCCGGAACAACCAAAGCCAGTTTGATGTTCTCAGCCAGCTTGCGCCCTTTAGCAACGGCAGCCGCAGCGCGTAAATCTTCAATCCGGCCATTGGTGCAGGAACCGATGAATACTTTATCGGGGTAAATCCTGGTGATCGGAGTTCCAGCTTGCAAGCCCATGTACTTGAGGGCTGAGAGCATTCCTTCACGTTTGGTCTCATTGCTCTCAGCATCCGGATCTGGAATTTTGCCGTCGACGGTCACGACCATTTCCGGGGATGTGCCCCAGGTCACCTGCGGTTGAAGATCGCGTGCATCAATTTCAACGATGCGATCGAATTTGGCATCAGGGTCGGTTTTTAACTGCCGCCAGTTTTCGACCGCCTGTTCCCAGAGCTTTCCGGTTGGGGCGAAGGGACGGCCTTTTATGTAATCAATGGTGGTTTGGTCAACAGCCATGATACCGGCCCGGGCTCCTGCTTCTATCGCCATATTGCAGATGGTCATTCGTCCTTCCATCGAGAGACTGCGAATTGTTGAGCCGCCAAACTCCAGGGTATAGCCGGTGCCACCAGCAGTGCCAATGCGACCAATAATTGCGAGAACAATATCTTTTGCGGTCAGTCCCGGAGGGAGCTCACCGTTTACTTCGATCAGCATTGCCTGTGATTTTTTCTGGATCAGGCATTGCGTTGCCAGGACATGCTCAACCTCTGAGGTGCCAATACCAAAGGCTAGCGCCCCGAAGGCTCCATGGGTGGCAGTGTGAGAATCACCACAGACAATGGTCATGCCGGGCAGGGTTGCACCCTGTTCAGGGCCGATAACGTGGACGATACCCTGGCGTGGGTCGTTCATGCCGAACTCAGTAATACCGAATTCCTGGCAATTTCGGTCCAGGGTTTCAACTTGAAGCCGGGAGACCGGGTCGGCAATCTCCACGCTGCGATCATCGGTCGGAACGTTGTGATCCGGTACGGCCAGGTTGGTATCAATTCGCCAGGGTTTGCGACCTGCCAGACGCAGCCCCTCAAAGGCCTGTGGCGAGGTCACCTCATGAAGAAGTTGGCGGTCGATATACAGCAGGCAGGTACCATTGTCATCCTGATCAACGACATGGCTGTTCCAGAGTTTGTCGTAAAGTGTCTGTTTCATTCAAATCTCCCTCAGAAAATAATATTAATACTCAGTTTAAATGATCAGCCTTCTTGTGAATAGTGCGATTTTTAA
>JAPHSA010000167.1 GCA_026193235.1 Deltaproteobacteria bacterium
GGCATCGGTTTTTGAGACCGACGTGTCTACCAATTCCACCACTTCGGCACGAGAACGCGATTATAGTGCTCAGGAGCCGTTTGTCAAGTCTCTATCCGCATCCAGAGTGTTTTCAGAAGAGATTTCCAGTCAGAACAGCGACGTACAACTTTTCCATTAATTTTTGAGACGGGGAGGATATCGATCAGTGAATTGGTCAAGAAGACTTCCTCCGCCTGTAGTAATTCCTCGGCGTGGATTTGTCTTTGGCTGAACGGAAGGCCCAATTCCGCTGCTGTTTTGATGACTTCCTGACGCGTGATTCCATCCAGAACCAGGTGCCCGGTGGGGGGTGACACCAGGCGATGATTAATCACGGCGAAAATATTGCTGGTTGCGCCTTCAAGTACATTCTTGTTTTGATCGAAAAAGAGCGCCTCTCGGGCCCCGGACTGTTGGGCGAAATTGAAGGCATAGAGACAATCGGCATAGTTTCCATGCTTCATCTGCGGCAAATGACTGAACGGGTTGACGCGCTGATTCGGTGCTGTTACGCAGATGGCCCCGGATTCTCTTTGAGCATCACTCAACTCGCTGTAGTCGGTGGCAGTGATGAGAAAATGACATTCTGCTGGCTCCGGATATTTTAGACCGTCAAAAAGACCCTGGCTGAGAGTGAGCCGGATGCGCGACGTCGGCGCTGTCAGCCCCGCCGCCAGTTGTTGCAGCGAGTGCTCTATTTTATTCCGCGCGAAAGAAAACTTCAGTTGATGAGCGGAACATTCGAGCCGATCCAGATGCTGCTGAACCAGCAGAATCTTTTGCTCCTGTGCTTTGAAGGTTTCAAACAGGGTTGCGCCGAACAAAAAGCCGCCGTCGTTAATGGGTACTCTGGCCTCTTCTTGGGGGATGAATTCTCCATTCAGGCACACCAGCATCGGCTCAGTCATTGATCGGTATTCTCCAGCAGGAAGCGCAGAGCTTCTCCTTTGTGTAGACATTCCAGCCATTCCTGCTCCGGGATCGAGTCGGCAACAATTCCCGCGCCGGTCTGGTAACTCAGAGTATTGCCAACGCGTTGAAAGCTGCGAATGAGGATGTTCAGATCCATGGAACCACAGGCGCTGATATAACCCGCGCTACCAGTGTAGCTGCCACGACCAACCGGTTCAAGCTCGTCGATGATTTCCATACACCGTTTTTTGGGCACTCCGGTGATCGTTCCGCCGGGAAACGTCGCTCGCAGCAGTTCAAAGGGGCCGCAATCCTCTTTTAACTGTCCGCTGACATTGGAGACAATATGAGTCACGTGTGAATAGCGTTCAAGGACCATCAGTTCATCGACTTTGACTGTCCCAGCCTGACAGACTTTACCCAGATCGTTCCGCTCCAGGTCAAGGAGCATGATGTGTTCGGCGCGTTCCTTGGGATGACAGAGGAGTTCGTGCCCCAGCAACTGATCTTCTGAGGGTGAATATCCACGTGGCCGGGTTCCGGCAATGGGACGTGTCTCTGCCAAACCATCTCTCAGTGACACCAGTCGTTCCGGCGAACTGGAAATGATGTCCAGCCCGGGGAATCTGAGCAGACAGGCAAAGGGGGATGGGTTGATCTCCCGCAACCGGCGGTACAGTTCTGCCGATGAACCATCTAAAACACCATCAAAGCGGCAGGAAAGATTGACCTGATAGACATCTCCGGCGGCAATATAGTCTTTGCCGCGCTGGGCCATGGTGGTGAACTCTTGCGGTGAGATAAACGGCATGGGTTGTTGCACAATCCTCAATTTTTCAGGTGGAAGACTTGCCCGGGATTCTTTTATTGCCGCTGCGTAAAGCGCCAAATTGACCTCAGGATCAAGTGTTCCCAGGGTCATCCGTGCCTGCTGGTGATCGTAAACTGCGGTGACGTCAACCCAGTAGAGTTCAAGCTCAGGGATTTGCAAGTCACGTCGAGCTTTTTGCGGCAGGTCTTCAATTTGCTGGGCCAGGTCATAGCCGAAATAGCCAAAAAAACCGCCGGGAAATGGTGTTTCGGGCGATGCCGTAACGCTTCTTTCTGCGAGAATTCGAGCGAGCAGGTCAAGGGGGGGGCCAGGTAATGGCGTTGTCTGATGATTCTGATGGCAGGAGAGGTGGCCATCCTGAAATGAATAGCGCTCCTGCCAGCGCAGCGGGACTATGCTGAAACGCCCAGTTTTTGCCTGCGGGTTGAGTGACTGCAGTAATCCTGGACCGTTCGGGCAGAAATTCTGGTAGAGGGCCAGAGGATCAAAGTGCGTCAGCGGGAAGCTATGGGTGAAAATTTCCATGAGTGGTTTCTGCTGAAAAAAGGTCTATCTGTTTGCCAACGGGCCGTGTTCATAGTGCGCCAGTTGTTGTATCAGGATTCCCAATTCCGCAACAGAGATTTTTTATTGGTCAGCTAAGTGATCGGAAAGTATCCCAACGGCAATAGCAAAGGCGTTGGACTTATTCCACTTCAGGAGGGTGTGGAAATTATCATAAACAAGATAGGCTGGCCCTTCAGGGCCGTCGGGTAGAATGAGTGATGCCACAGAACTGGGCATGGGAAAGGTTGTCCCATTAATTCTTTTCACCCCGAGGTTCTGCCAACGTGTCAAAGGCAGAGGCGTTTCAAGGCCGGACAGTGAAGTGTCAAAGTTTTCCGGCAAGGCGACCTGGTGACCCCATGTTTGATCACTCTGCCAGCCGACTCGCTGCAGGTAATTGGCGATTGAAGAAAAGACATCAGGAATGGAGCTGGTGAGATTGATGCGGCCACTGCTATCTCCATCAACAGCATAGAGTTGAAAAGAAGATGGCATGAACTGACACTGCCCCATTGCCCCAGCCCAGGACCCGCGCATGCGCTTTAAAGGAATCCGACCGCTATCAAGGATCTGGAGCGCCACCAAAAGTTCCTGCCGGAAAAAGGAACTGCGGCGGCCATCGTAAGACAAGGTAGCCAGAGAATGAAGTGTCGGAAAACTTCCAGTATATTTCCCATAGCGCGTTTCAATCCCCCAAAGGGCGGTGATGAACTGTTTTGGTACCGCATATCTCTCCTCAACCCTTCTCAGCCAGGTTGGATAGCGTTTCATCATTGTCCGGCCTTCAGCGACTAGTCTGTCATTGATCCGGTTGCCGATGTATTCTTCTGTCGTCTGGGTTAATTCCGGCTGATTGCGATCTAAATCAATCACCTGCTGCAGGGGGGCTGAAATATCTCTAAATGCCAGCTCCAAAATATCCTGAGAAATGCCGACAGCCAGGGCTTCAACCTTTAACTCCTTAAGCCAGGCATCGAAGTCAATACTGGCATAAGTTGCCAAGGTTGGCGCACAGATCAGTAAAACCAGACAGCTGGCGGCTAGCAGGGATTGAATGATTTTCCGCATTGGCTTCCTTTTTATTTTTTATCCGGAGAATGTTCATAGAATAGCAATTCATTTCAGCAGACTTCAATAGCTGGCGGTCATTAATCGGTATTTTGTTGATCGCGCAACTTCAGAACCGAAGGCGCCAGCAGACATTTGATGAGGACAATACGCGCGTAATTCATTAGGGCCCGGCGGAACAAAACCGCCAATACGAGGCCGGATATATGACCGCAAGCTTGTCCCTCGTCATTCATCACTAGGCCCTTGCATAAAGGGGGGGAGACTATATATGAAAAAAAGCCGTTGGAGCCTACCCGGCGGCTTTTGTGTTTCAAAAGGTCTAAGTTTAGCAGAGTGTTGATATTCTCTTATCGGAATGACACCCAAGTTTATCAATCCATGTATAGATTTTGTCCAACGAACAAGGCTTCTTAAAAGAAGTGCTCCCGAGATCCTCAATTGATTCCAGATCTTCATCCGTGAGGCTTCCAGAAATGACCGCTATATTTCGTGTAGGAATTTTACAATCCATCTCTTTGAGTTTTTGTAGGAAAGTAATGCCTGTCATATTGGGCATCTGATTGTCGGTGAGAATAAAGTTGAAACAGGGTGCATCTAATGGGCATTTAGATGTCTTTTTTAAGAAACTTGTCGGATCTCGGTGCAATGTCACTTCAATCTCAATATCACTCAAAGCTTCAATGAGAA
>JAPHSA010000190.1 GCA_026193235.1 Deltaproteobacteria bacterium
AGGGGCTAGAAAATTCAGTTAACAAATCCAGACAAGGAAGCGGAGGGCTTTTCCCCTCCGCTTTTTTTTGAACCGAAAGAAAATACTCCGAAACATTTGTGGGAATCCATAAAATATTTGACATTAGATATAATTCATGTTAACGATTGGCCAACATTAATAATATATTCAAAAGATGGAGCTTAATACGTGTTTGACAACCTAAAAATCGGTAAAAAACTGTTATTGCTTTCGGGTGTTATCCTATTACTTCTGGTCGCGACCGTGATCTGGTCAGCGCTGGGGCTATCAACAACAGTTGATAAAGGTTCACAGGCTGCACAAGGCAATAAGCTCCGCAGCGAATTACTAGCGCTTGAGATCAAACATGATGCCTGGAACTTTAAGCTGAATCAATTCTTAACCAACCCAAAGATCAAAGAGTTAAAGGTCAAGTTCGATCCGCAAACCTGTGCCCTTGGCAAATGGTACTACAGTGAAGAAAGAAAAAAAGCAGAACAACTGCTGCCTGCTATCAAGGAAGATCTTGCGGCCATTGAAGAGCCTCATCGAAAGATGCACCTTTCTGGGGGGAAAATTAAAGAGGTGTATCGTGATGCTGATCCTGAACTCCCTGGCCAGCTTGCTGCCATGGAAAAAGACCATATCGTCTGGGTCTCTTCCGTACAGAACTCAATCCTGTCCGGGCACGAACAAATCAACGTACAGAAAGATCATACGAAGTGTGCCTTCGGCCAGTTCCTCGCCAGCCCGGAGGCCGCGGAAGCAGCACAAAAAAGCCCAGTTTTTGCAAAGTTTCTTAATGATGCCAAAGAGCCTCATGAACAATTACACAGGCTTGCAATCGGCATGGAAGAAGCATTAGCATCCGCCAACAGAAAAGCTCTGCATGAGCTCTATGATGAAGTTATTCCAACTTTGGCCAAGGTCAGGTACAGCCTCAATGGTATGCAAAAAGAGGCCGAGAAACTGCTAGAGGGGCAAAAAAAAGCACTGGGCATTTATCGGGATGAAACGCTTCCCAGTCTGAAAAAATTGAAGCAGCACATTGGCAACATCATGGAAATCTCCAAGGAAAGTCTGATTTCTGATCAGGAGATGATCATTTCCGCAACGGGCACACGAAATGCCATTATTGTGCTCGGCGTTATTGCGCTCCTCATTGGAATTGCCCTGGCTTATATCATCAGCCGTTCACTCACAGCCCCGATGAAACAGGCCATGGCCATGCTGGGAGACCTGGACGCAGGTCATCTGGATACCCGGCTTAACATGAAGCGTAAAGATGAAATCGGTCAGATGGCCACGACCATGGATAACTTTGCCGAGTCGCTGCAGAACGAAGTGGTCTCTTCATTGCAGCGCCTGGCCAATGGCGACCTGACTTTTGACATCAGCCCCCGGGATAATCAGGACCAGGTGCGTGGCAGTCTGCAAAAGCTGGGGATCGATCTCAACCAGATCATGCAGCAGATTCAGGCAGCCAGCGAGCAGATCGCTTCCGGCAGCTCACAAGTGAGCGAATCGGCTCAAGGACTATCAGACGGAGCCGCACAATCGGCGGCTTCCGTTGAAGAAATCAGCAGCTCAATGAATGAAATCGGCAGCCAGACCAGTACCAGCGCCGAATACGCTCAGGAAGCCAATCAGCTGGCGGCCTCGGCGCGCGTTTCTGCCGACAACGGAAGCGAACGCATGACGGAAATGATCAGTGCCATGGATGAAATCAACGAAGCTGGTCAAAATATCAGCAAGATCATCAAAGTGATTGATGAAATTGCTTTTCAGACCAACCTACTGGCCCTTAATGCCGCCGTTGAAGCCGCTCGAGCTGGGCAACACGGAAAAGGGTTTGCCGTGGTAGCAGAAGAAGTCCGCAATCTGGCGGCCCGCAGTGCTAAAGCAGCCTCAGAAACCGCCGAATTGATCGAAGGTTCGGTCGCAAAAGCCAACAATGGTACCCAGATCGCCAAACGCACTGCCGCAGCATTGGATGAAATTGTCGCTTCAATCGGTAAAGTGACCGATCTGGTCGGTGAAATTGCCGCTTCAAGTAACGAGCAGGCCCAAGGAATTGCCCAGGTCAATATCGGTATGCAACAGATTGATCAGGTGATCCAGCAGAACACCGCCAATGCCGAAGAGAGTGCCGCTACCAGTGAAGAGCTATCCAGCCAGGCCGCCGAACTGAAACAGCAACTCAGTCGCTTCAAGCTTAAAGGCGCCTTTGGTCAGAGTTATGATCCAGCTCCCGCACAACAACTTTCACTTCCACGACAAAGCCAGAACCCATCAGGCTGGGTAGACATAGAAATGCTACAGCAGCAGAATACCGCCCCAATGCTTCAGTGGAAAGAGGAATTCAACACCGGCGTCGCCCTGATGGATCAGCAGCACAGGCGGCTGGTAGATTTAATCAATCAGCTTTTTCAGTGTATGAAGGACGGCGGTGACCGGATGTTGCTGGCCAACGTCGTCGATGAACTGGTGAACTACACGGTTACCCACTTCCGTGCTGAGGAAGATGTGATGAAAAAACATAATTACCCGGATATCGAAGCGCACAAACTCGTACATAAAAACTTTATCGAGCAGGTTGCTGTCTATGCCGAGAAGTTAAAAGCTGGTGACCGTCTGCCTCCGGCAGAGGTTTACAAGTTCCTCAAGGATTGGCTGATCAGCCATATTGAACATCAGGATCGAGATGGATATGGCCGCTATATAGGCTCGAAAGCGTAAAAAATCAGATTCAAGAGCTGGCTTTTGTTTGTTAAATAAAACTTAGCGGCAGAGTTTCCCTTTATTTAATTGTTGATTTCAGCTGGTATGAAAAACTTAAATGTCAATAAATTCAAACTTTTGAGGATTTATAATGAGTATGCAAATCGACGAAGACCAGCTTGAAATCATTCAGGAATTCGTAACTGAAAGCCGCGACATGATTGAGCAGCTGGAGCCGGCTATTATCGAGCTGGGTCAAAACAGCGACTCTGAAGTCATGAATGCCATCTTCCGCCTCTTCCATTCGATGAAAGGTAGTGCCGGCTTTCTTGAGTTTGACCATCTGACCCGGGTAGCTCATGCGGCGGAAAACCTCCTCGACCTGATCCGCAATAATGAAATTGAACTGGTCCCAAACCATGTCACTCTCCTCTGCGATGCCTGCGATTTTGCTAAAGAAGCTCTTGAAATGGTTGAAAGCGATTTCACCGACGAATCGATGGGTACTGCTGCAGATGGTATGGCTGAAAACCTCCATCAGGCGATTGAACTAGCTAAAGGTGTCGAAACAGACAGTGCCGTAGAACCGGGGGCGAACTCGCCTGCTACTTCTGAAGCCGGGATTAAGCCTGAACCAGAAGGGGCCGCAGATGAACTTCCGGAGCTGGAAATTACCGATGAAATGCGCCAGAGTTTTGTCCAGGAAGGGAATGAACTGCTGCAAAGCGCCGAACTGGGTTTATTAGCCTGGGGTGAGAATCCGGAAGACAATGAAGCGATCGGCGACATTTTCCGCCAAATCCACAGTTTCAAAGGCAATTGTGGCTTTTTCGGTTTTGCCCAGATCGAAAAGCTCAGTCATCAGATGGAAAACATCCTTGATCGGGTCAAATCAGGTTCTCAGCTCGCAGTCGATAATCCGGCGGATCAACTCTTGGCCACTCTCGATATTCTCCAGCAAGGAGTCAACAATATTGCCGATGGAAAAGGTGACAGCATAACCAACCTTGACCAGCATCTGGCCGATCTTAATGCGCTCGTAGCACCACTCCTTGGTGATTTTCTCGTTGAAGAGGGCGTTCAGGAATCAGCGATTGCTGAAGCGGTTGAAACCCAGAAAAAACCGGTCGGTGAAATCCTTGTCCAGCAAGGCGCAGCCTCTCTTGATCAGGTCGATAATGCCTTAAAAAAACAGCAGGAAAAACTGCAAAAAGCTAAAACCGAAGCCAAACCGGTTTCTCGGACAAAAACTCCGGCCAAACGCCAGGATATCCGCGTTGAACTTGGCAAGCTGGATAGTTTAATTAACCTCATTGGCGAATTGGTCATCGCTGAGAACATGCTGATCAACAATCCGGACCTTAAAGGTCTGGAGCTGGAAAATTTCAATAAAGCTGGTCAACACCTGTCGAAACTGGTCCGTGAACTTCAGGAAATGGCCATGACCATACGCATGATCCCGGTCTCTGGGCTGTTCCGACGGATGATTCGCCTGGTTCATGATATTTCGGTCAAGGCCGGCAAAAAGGTTGACCTGGAACTGATTGGTGAAGAAACTGAAATGGATAAAACAGTTATTGAGACCATTACCGACCCACTGGTTCACTTGCTGCGCAACTCTCTGGATCACGGGTTAGAGCCTCCGGATGAGCGCTTAGCCGCCGGCAAGAGTGAAAAGGGAACTGTTAAACTTTCAGCCAGCCATGAAGAAGGTGAGGTCTGGGTCACCATTGAGGACAACGGCCGTGGGCTGAATAAAGAAAAGATATTGGAGAAAGCCATCAGCAAAGGCTTGATCGAGGGCGATGGTTCGGACATGACCGATAAGCAGATCAATAATCTGATTTTCGCTCCTGGCTTTTCCACAGCCGCCCAGATTACCGACATTTCCGGGCGGGGCGTCGGCATGGATGTCGTCAAGAAAAATCTGGAAAAAATTAAAGGTAAGATCGATGTCAGCAGCACCCCCGGTCAGGGGAGTAAAATTACCCTGCGCATCCCTCTGACTCTGGCCATCATCGACGGCATGATCGTCCGTGTTGGCACCACCACTTGCATCGTTCCGACCCTGTCGATTCTGGAGGCCTTCCGTCCAGAGATGACTCAAATCACTATCACGCCAGAAGGAGAAGAGTTGGCCCGGGTGCGGGAGAATTTTTTCCCCATCATCAGGCTGCATGACATTCTTGGCAAAGAACCTGATTCTAAAGAGTTGTCTGATGGCATCCTCATCGTCCTCGAATATCAGGAAAACCGCTTTTGCCTGTTCCTCGATGAGATCCTCGGTCAGCAGCAGACTGTTATTAAAGGACTGTCAGACTTTATCGGCAATGTTCCTGGTGTTTCTGGCTGTACAATTCTCGGAGATGGCGGAGTTAGCCTGATTCTGGATGTCGGCACACTGGTTGAATCGGTCGACAACAAAAATGATAAAGCGAAATTCAAAGAATAATACTCAGGGAGGAATCTATGGCTGACCATACAACCATGACCACTATGGACAACGAAGACACGCAAAAAGACAAATATCTTACCTTCCACCTGGCGGGTGAAGACTACGGTATAGAAATTCAATTTGTCATTGAAATTATTGGCATTCAGGCCATAACCGAGGTCCCGGATATGCCGACGTTTATTCGCGGGGTGATCAATCTTCGCGGGAAAGTTATCCCGGTGATGGATGTCCGTGCCCGTTTTGGTCTGGAAGACCGCGCATATGATGATCGCACCTGCATCATCGTTGTCAATATTGACGGAACCGAAGTTGGCCTGGTGGTTGATGAAGTCAGCGAAGTTGCCGACATACCTGAAGTCAATGTGGAGCCGCCACCGAAAACCGGCAGAAGTGCTGAAGGTAGCTATATCCAGGGCATGGGTAAAATTAATACCGACGTCAAAATTCTGCTCGATGTCCATAAACTGCTCTTCAGCGGTGAAATGCAAGAGATCGCGGAAAACATGGAAGAAGATTAACCGGGGCCTTTCAGCATGACCACAGTCACTCGACAGCAGAATCAAGAGAACAGTATGATGGCGATATCCGATCAGGAATTCGGCCAATTGCGTGATCTGATTCAAGCGCGTTTTGGTATCAACCTGACGGAACAAAAACGCTCTCTGCTGGTTGGCCGTTTACAAAAGTTGATGCGCCAGCTCAACCTGGCGACCTTCTCCTCATATTATGAATATCTTTCCAACGATAAAACAGAAGGCACGTTAAGTGAACTGGTTGATCTTGTCTCCACCAACCACACTTACTTCAACCGTGAAAAAGATCACTTCGATTATTTTTCCGCAATAGCGCTACCAAAAGTGGTCGCGAAACTGAAGAAAGAAAATCGTAAAGATTTGCGCATCTGGTGTGCTGGTTGCTCCACGGGAGAAGAACCCTACACGCTGCTGATGCTGATGATGGAATACCTCGGAGCTGATTACAGTTCCTGGGATGCCGGCATTCTGGCGACCGATATTTCCGACCGCGCCCTGACCATTGCCCGGTGTGGAACATACGCCAACGATCGCGTCATGCAACTCCCCGATCCTTTACGGAAAAAATATTTTATTCGGGCAGGAGACGGGGAGATGGCCGTTGTCGATAACATCAAGAAAGAGGCCACTTTCAGACGCTTCAATTTGATGAACACCTCTTTTCCATTTAAGAAACCGTTTCAGATGATCTTCTGCCGCAATGTCATGATCTATTTTGACCAGCCAACCCGTGAGGCGCTGGTGAGTCGTTACCATCAACATACTGAACCGGGCGGGTATCTGTTTATTGGCCATTCGGAGACCCTGGGACGGACTCAGAGCCTCTATCGCTATTTGAAGCCAGCCCTATACCAGAAAGGGGAACTCTGATGGCTCCTGTCATCCGCGTTCTAATCGTCGATGATTCCGCCCTGGTGAGAAACATCCTCAGCCAGGGGTTATCCATGGATCCCAATATAGAAGTTGTCGGCACCGCTGCCGACCCCTACATTGCCCGCGACAAGATTGTTGAACTGCAGCCCGATGTACTCACCCTTGATGTTGAAATGCCGCGCATGGATGGTGTCGCCTTCTTACGGAAACTGATGCCACAGTTTCCGCTGCCCGTCGTCATGGTCAGTTCACTGACCCAGCGGGGCAAACAGATCACCATGGAAGCACTGGATTCCGGAGCTGTCGATTTTGTCGCAAAACCGACCAGCAACGTCGCAGCCGGTCTCAACGCCATGCTGATGGAACTGCGCTCAAAGGTCAAAATTGCCTCAACGGCCAATGTCTCTCACTGGAAAGGCAAGCACCCGGCGGTGACAGCCAGCGGTGCTCACAGCACATCTACCGCCCTGGCAGAATCAACCGATAAAGTCATTGCTATTGGTGCCTCTACAGGCGGCACTGAAGCTATTAGAAGAGTGATTGAAAAATTTCCAGCCCCGACTGCTGGGACAGTTATCGTCCAGCACATGCCCAGCGGGTTCACCAAAATGTTCTCCGACCGGCTCAATCAACTCTGCCAAATGCAGGTTAAAGAGGCCGAAAACGGCGACCGACTCCGCTCTGGCCTGATCCTTATCGCACCCGGCGGCAAACAGCTGGAAGTTATCCGTTCCGGTGGGTTTTATGAAGTTCGCATTGGGGGAGAAGAGAAAGTCAGTGGCCACTGTCCTTCCGTCGATGTCATGATGCGCTCGGTTGCCAAGCATGTTGGCGCGAATGCCGTCGCTGCCATGCTCACCGGTATGGGTCAGGATGGTGCTGAAGGCATGTTGGCCATGAAACAGGCCGGGGGCCACTGTATTGCCCAGGATGAAGCCTCATCGGTTGTCTTTGGCATGCCCAGAGTTGCTTATGAAAAGG
Source organism: Deltaproteobacteria bacterium (assembly GCA_026193235.1). Lineage (GTDB taxonomy): Bacteria > Desulfobacterota > Desulfuromonadia > Desulfuromonadales > Geopsychrobacteraceae > JAPHSA01. The sequence goes on from JAPHSA010000190.1 coordinate 7,564, forward strand.
GCGGAGCGGAACGCCTTGTTCCCTTGGATAACATTGCTCAGTCCCTCTTAAGCATGCTGACGGGGGGGAAATAAATGGGCCAGATCATTTTAGGGGTCGGCGATTACGGAGCATCGAATGCTCCCGGTGATGACATCAAGACCTTCGCACTGGGATCATGCGTCTCTGTCATTTTTCTCGACCCCAAGACCAGAGCTGTTGGGATGGCGCATATCGCCCTGCCCGATTCATCAATTAACAAAGCCAAAGCAACGGAAAAACCAGGCTATTTTGCCGATACGGCCATTCCTGCACTGCTCGAGCTGATGGCGAAGAGCGGCTGCGATAAGCGCGGAAAAGGCATGGTGGTGAAACTCTGTGGCGGAGCCAATGTCATGGACACCAACGACACCTTTCAGATTGGCAAGCGCAATGCTTTAGCTATCAAAAAGATTCTCTGGTCTTTCGGCATGGGTGCCATCGCCGAAGACTTAGGTGGTAATTTCAGTCGAACAGTATCGATCTCGGTGTCAGCTGGGCAGGTGACGCTCAGCTCCCCCGGGAAACCGAACTGGCAGCTTTAGGAGGTTAACCATGGTCACACAGATTAACCAGCAAGAGCTGCAGAAAATCGTAAAAGCGGTGCCAATGCTCTCGCCCAGTGCCAGCCGCTTATTACAGATTACCGCCAACCCGGACCATGACCTTGTCGAGGTTGTTAATCTGGTCAAAACGGATGCAAATCTAACCGCCCGGGTGCTGAAAGTTATCAACTCGGCCGCCTTTGGCATGGCAAACCAGATCACTTCGATCGATAGAGCGATCGCTTATCTGGGCGAGCGGATTATCATCAGCATTGCCATCGGAGACTCGGCTGGAAAACTTTTTGGAAAAGAACTGTCCGGGTACGAAGCCGCCGGGGGAGATCTCTGGAAACATGACCTCCGGGCTGCTATAGCAGCCCGGGAAGTCGTCGCGCAAAGCGGTCTCGATATCAGCACCGAACTTGCTTTCACTGCCGGTCTGCTACATGACATCGGCAAGGCACTGATTTCAGATTATCTGCAGGGGAGTGTTACGGAAGCCGTTGCATTAATCAGCCAGGAAGAGCAGCCCCACGATTACCTTGCCGCTGAAAAGAAGCTGGTGGGATTTGATCATACAGAGGCCGGTTATGAGTTAGCCAAGGCCTGGCAACTCCCCGACGAACTTGCTGAAGTCATCCGCTACCACCACGAACCGGCACGGGCAAATGAGGAGTATCGAGCCCTGGTCTATGCCGTCCATCTGGGTGACAACATCGCCATGATGGGTGGATTTGGCACAGGTGCCGACAGTATGCGCTATAAACTTGATCCAGGCTACGTCAACTACATCAAACTCAGTCCCAACACTCTGGAAAATATTATGCTGACTGTTGACATGGAATTTGAAAAGTTGGAAGAGTCCTTTTCAGATTCGGGAGAAAAAAACTGATGAAAAAAATTATTGTCGCAGACGATTCATCTACCGCCCGCATGTTTATCAAGCGTTGTCTGCAGATTATCGGCCTCGGGGATGCCGAAATCATTGAAGCGGAACATGGTAAAGAAGCGCTGGCTGCAGCAAAAGCTCAAGATGTCGACCTGTTATTGACCGACCTGAACATGCCGGTTATGGACGGGGAAACACTGCTCAAATGGGTCAAATCCAGCCCCAAGCTCTGTGATTTACCGGTCATTGTCATCACCAGTGCCGGGAACCCTGTTAAAGAAGC
>JAPHSA010000197.1 GCA_026193235.1 Deltaproteobacteria bacterium
CGTTTATGCGCCCGTTGCAGGACTTTGAGCACCTTCGCATAGGGTCGTCGGTCGCGGGTTGAAAGATGACAGTTAGCCAACACCCGATCACCATCCATAGCACTGCCGATACTCCGCGCCGGAATAAACAAATCCTCTTGTTGAGGTTCATCGGGACGTAAAAAACCATAGCCCTTTTCAGTCAGGGACAAAATCCCCTCGACAGTGCGTTGCTGCTGCTGGGCCAACCGGTAGCTTCCGCGACGTTCTTGCAGCCTGCTGTTCCGGGCCAAGCGCTCCAGAACCCTGGTCAAAAGCTTTCGTTCAGCACCGCGTAAACCCAGGCGATCAGCAATTTCGCGCCGGGTCAGCGTATGTGTTTTTCTCTCACCGAGCAGGTCAATAATTTTATCTTCGATCGATTGCATGGTTTTATTCTATATGAAGCGCAGGAATATTGATAAAAAAACATAACTGTTCAACCAATGATCTCGCAACGCCTATAGCAAGGAACGCATTGAAGGATGTGGTGTCAAGTCTGCTGTTGACTGAGGTATCAGACACGTTATTCTGCTGAATGAAGCCGGAGGCATACGAATCCTCAACATCCCACAATTCCAAAAATCAAAATTTTACTTTTGGAGATAGACATTAAGGAACTCTGACAGCATTCGCAAAGCTCCTAAGTTTTCAGTAAAAAAGCAGAATTTATCACAGCTGACAATGGCTCTCAGGTCAATTGTTGGAGAATACGTTTTAGTCCTTAAAGATGAAAAACATCACACGATCGTATTCATTCCTTTCAACTGCTATTTGCCTCTTTTAGTCAATTGACACGACCCTTTATTGTGGCATGCTTGAATTTCGATACACTCCCTAAAGATCCAGGCGGTCCTCGTTGATCAATGCTTTGAGTAGCAAAGCATTAATTCTAATAGATCGTCGAGCGAGCCCCTCTAAAATATTGGCATCAGTCCGCTGACTTACAGAGAAGAACTCCCTCGATCCGAGGTTTCTGAGAAAGGTGGTCAATCATGGAACTGGATAGATATCCTGAGCGCCCGCACCGAGAACTGACCGAGGAATTCAGACTGTTGATCAGAAGTAGTTATTGGGACTATGTCGAGCAGGACAGCCGGAAAAGAATTCTCTCTCTGTTTAAAAAATCTCAAGGCTTGTATCAAAAAACCCAATGAGCCTTATGTCCCTGGAACAGGCTCACGTCAGCTCACGTCAGGTTGAAGAAACGGCTGCGGACTAAAGGAGGCTGTGCGATGAATAAAGTCAATGTCGTCTTAACTGATGGTAGAGAACGTACCCTGGAAAAGGATGAGCTGCAGTATCTGTTAACCACAAAACGAGTCATGTTTTTTGAACGCTCCGATGGCTGAATTGTCTGCGGACGCGATAAATTACGCCGCGAGGAGACTGCCTACCCTGGAGGAGACCGGCGCGCTCATACTGTGTTTGCCCAGGACAATTGGTATTGATTGTATTGCTTCAAATTATCTTACAACGGAAACCGTTCACCCGAGAAAAACTAGGTCACACACCGACTCAGGGGGATGGATAATGCCGGCTATAATTCTCGTGGATGATTTTCAAGTCTGTCAGCGGATTTAAAAAGATCTGGTTACGCGGCATATTCCTGTGATTTTCTTATCGGGTAAGTAAACCCCTGAAGATATCTTGCAAGGAGAACTGGTTGGGGGGTGACCGCTTCATTTCCAAGCCCTTTAAAGCAACCACAGTGATGGACACCATTAAACACTTGTTGGAAAAAAATGAATGCGTCCGCGGGACAAAACGCCGCTCCATTAGCGGGCCTGCCTGGGCGTAAGCTATAAGTGCGGTGCCAATTAGTTACCGAACAGCTTATTGAGCGTATTGTCCAGCAGCTGCTTAATCGTTTCCTGATTCTCCACACCGGGAACACTTTTCTCCAAGAGTTTCTGGCTCGCTTTCTCCTTTGCATTTTCCAGAGCTTGTTTTTGCAGCGCCTGAGCATCAAATCCGACTATCGGGTGCAGCAGTGTGCCCTTTATTTCGAGCGGTAGATGCCCCCAACCATTCTGGTCTGTCAGTACCTGTTTTAAACTGCCACTGGCACCAAGCTTATCAATAACCTCTGGGGCCAGACGGGCGTCAAGTTTCAGATTGACACGTCCATTGATGCCAACAGTTCCCTGCGGATTGAGTTGCGCTTTTGAACTCTCAAGGTTCCCCTTTAAGTGTGCCAGACCATCGCGCAAATCGTATTGCCCGGTGAATGATTTGAAACTCAGAACTTTGAGCTCGGGATCCCCTAAAAACGTCGCCATTTGAGCCAGCAGGGGAGATCCCTGAACGACCCCTTGAAGCAGGTTGAATTCTCCTTTGACCTGCAGCGCCGGAAGCAGGTTATCCGGCAAGGTTCCGCGCCCGGAGAAGCTGTTCTGCCACTGCAATTGACCTGACACCGACTGACCGGCTTGGGGAACCAACCCAGAGATCAGAGTGACGACATCCGGTTGACTTAAAGCCATCTGACCCTGATAAGCCAAACCCTGCACTCCCAGATTAACCGATGAATGGGCTTTGAGTTCTCCCCCATTGAGTCGCGCACTCAGGTCACTGATAGCCAGGCGATTATTCTTTAAAACAACATCAGCAGTGACATTCTCCAGGGCGAGCTGCTGATAAAGCAGTCGATCAATCGATACGCGCCCGGTCAACTCGGCCGGGATGTCAAAGGGGCCCAGCTCAGTTTTTTTTATTTCCTGGATAGCGGCTGATTGTACCGTTTGACCGGATCTGTTCCCAGCCGGCAGCGTTGCCCGCTGGTCCGCACTGACCAGAAGACTGTTGATATTCAGTTCTTCAGCCGCCAGGGTGAAATCTCCACGAATCACATCCCCGAACAGATTCTCAGCTTTGAGTTTCAACTGTGATTCGAACCCACCATAGTTAACCACCAAATTTTCGGAAAGCAGGGTCTGGTCAGCATAGGAAATGTTGCCATCGATTCCCGCACGCAAGTTTTGGGTACTGACTTTGACCGCGTCCAGACTTAACTGGGCATCCCGGAATAGATCGATGCCCTTACTCAAGCGGCCGGCCAGATGAAAAGTACCATTAACAATTCCAGCCAAACTGTACTTCTGATAATCCCGTACCAGTGCTGCAGGAATATTCTGCATTACTTTACGTAAATCGAGTTGATCCAGTGTTACCGTCGCAACCAGGTAAGGGTCTTCCGCGTCCAGCTTGGCTTCACCTTCTGCCGCGATTTTTAAATCGTTGAAGTTCACTAGCAGGGTGGAAACATCGAGCGTCTTTTGAGCAAAATCATAGGAGAGCGCATAATCAGCTGCGATTGAGGCTTTATTTAATGCCGCAGTGGGGAATTGGTCTAACCTCAGGTCAACCTGCTGGCACTCTATTCGCCCTTTTGAACTCAGAAGATTGGACTGAAGCTCTATTTCCAAATTGGTTGAAAGCTCTGCCGATCCAAGTTTTGCCGGAAGCAAATGACGATAATAGGGAGCAAATTGAATCAGATCGAGTGGCGCTAAGTGGACCAACAGATCGCCGGTCTGGCCGGTGATATTATAGTGACCGGACACGTCGACCTGAGCGCCTTTCAAAACGGCCGAAAGATCGATCGGAAAGCGGTTACTCAACGTGATTTGGCGGGCGCTAAAATTAAGTTTTTCAAGCTGGTAGCGATAGGGTGACTGTTGACTCTTGAAGCGATCGCTGAAATGAATTTCGCCATCTTTTATGCGAACTTCTTTCACCAATAAATTCAGGGGCAGTGTTGTAACAGTCACCTTCTTGTTCGCTGGAACACTATTGTTAACTTTATTATCATTGATTTCGGGGGATGGTAACAGGTCATTAAAATTAAAGCTGCCATCAGACCTCCGAGTGATAAAAAACCTTGGCTGTTCTAATAGAACCTGATCAATAACCACTTGTCCGCGTAAAAGTGGCCAGAGTTGATAATGGAGTTTAAGCGCTTTTACACCGATAAATTCCCCATTCTCCGCCGCATTCATGACGCTTAGATCTGCCACCGAAACACCGGAGAACAAACCGACCTCGATCTCACCAAAATCGACCTTGCGATGAAGACTTTTTTCAGCCAGCGGCAGGAGACCTTCTCGAATTTTCTCCGGCGTCAATTGTGTTTGCACCAAGAACACCAATGCGACAATGACAACGGTGATCAAGCCAACGATATAGAGGAGAACTTTGACGGGAGTCGACATAGTGGTTTCCACACTTAAAAGTATAAAAAATGAGATGCATAAAGCGAGACAAAGTGAGACCATGCTAAGATTACACTAAAAAAAGTCATAATAATAGTCACTTATCCATCTTTTTGAGTCTATTAAGGGAGCTTCCAGCTCAAGTCCCCTGCCATCATCTTTTCACTGCTGTTTCTCATGAGACCTGAGGGTCTCTATCTGCCCATAATTATTAGGGTTATTTAAGTTTATATTTGTTAAATTTTTAATATTAAAATAATTTACTTTCCTTAGTTCACTCGTTATTATACGACGCATTAGACAGATCACATCTTCTTAGGAGCTTCGCTTATGAAGAAAAATAAAAACTCACTGTTACTCGATATTGGTTGGTGTGAGTGGGTTTCCTTTCCAGCGTTAAAAATACCAGCAATTGAAGCCCAGGTTGTGCTCGATTCACGGCAGTCAATCCTCAATATTTTTGATTATTCCACCTTCAAAGAGGGCGAAGATCTCCTGATCAGCTTCGGGGTTCACCCGATTCAGAATAATCATGATGTCGAGATTTACTCCGTTATGCCGGTAAAAACTCGCCGCCTGGTCACATTTGAAAACGGCGATCGGGAATGGTGTTATGTCATTGAAACGGAAATGCGCATCGGTTCAATGAAAAAAAATGTCGAACTGACTTTGGTGAATCGCGAGGAGACAACGTTCCGACTGCACCTAGCCGCAAAAATGATTAAAAATCTGGTCAAAATCAACCCCCAGAAAAGTTATTTAACCGGGGACATATTGAATGGTCTAGCGGCCTCCCCTGCCTAGGCAAAGATGGCGCGAAACAGTTAGAGTTCGTACCAGCCATCAATCAGAGGGAAATAAAGAGCAGGCCTGACCGGCAGCCCCTCGTTGCTTAACTCAAACAGCTGGACATATGTGTTCAGCTGTTTTTTATACTGTTCGGCCTCCCGCCTGAAAAAAGCCTCAAGGGCTTCGCCTGGTTGCGGGATACTGGTCTTGTAATCGATCACCCAGCGGCTACCCTCAGCAATAAAAGTCCGATCAATAACGGCACGAACAACCCGGCCATCGACCACACCACTTAAGGGCAATTCACTCGCATGCTGCTCATGAGGCGTCAGAATCCAACGGCCACGTTGCGAATTCAGACAGCGGTCAAGGGCGCTATAAATTTTTCGGCAATGGCTCTCAAGCTCCTTGCCGTTAATCCCCAAAGCCATCAATGAGCGGGAGAGGTCCGCTTCCGTTTTTTTCCTGCCGACCGCGCGCCAGGATTGTTCCCCAAGCTTGGCAATATTTTCTAACTGCCGGTGCATCACATTTCCCACATGGCGATGGACAGGGTCTTCCCAACCGCTGAAGATTCCGGACACTGGATCAGCGTCCTCATGATCTGAAGCTCGAACAGCATCTTTAAGCTCCGGCAGTGCTACGGAGATTAATTCCGGCGGCTCCCAGTCGCCGGGTAGCCTGGTTAATCGCGGAGAGATAAATGTCGGTTCCAGAACTTCTGCGATCTGGCCCTGAGTCTGAAAATCGTTATTAACCAGCGGCCAGAGTTTCTCCAGTAAGGAGCCTGACTGTGGTCTGAGTTCACCACGAGAGTTCTCTTCTGCGTGCCCGAGAAGGTGCAGCCGGCGAATCGCCCGGGTTGTCGCAACATAGAGGAGTCGAGATGCTTCAAGGTCGCTCTTATCGCTCTCTATCTGAGCAAGCAAACGATAAAGGGCATCCTTTTCCTTTGCTGCTTTCGCGCTGACAGGGGCCATGATAAGCCCGTGTTTGGGGTGATCCAGCCAGCGCAGTAAAGGCGAATCTTGCCGCCTGGGCAGCTTCCCTAGACCCGGGATGATCACCGTATCGAATTCCAGCCCTTTCGCTTTATGAATGGTCATAATCTGGAGGTTTTCATTGGCAGTACTGTCTGGTTCGGCAAAGAATCTGTTCAAACCCTGATCGAGCTGAGCAAAATCCATCAAGTCACCGGCAACCTCAGATTTTTCCAGTAATGCGAAAACCAGCTGAGCGTCACTGAGCCCTGCAGTGGAATAGCAGGCTGGTGCGCCCAGAGCCAACCAACTGCCTTCCACCAGTGAACGCAATGGCAAACGCCCACGCCGCTCCAGACCACGCTGTAGAACCGGCCAAATCCTCGTTAAGCGGCGCTGACCATCTTCGGAGAGTTTGTGCCACAGATCCACTTGAGCTAAAACTCCGGGAACTGTCTTCCCAGGGACAGCATCCAGCAACGCATGTAAATCCTTCAGGGTTAAACCACACCAGGGAGCCCTTAATACTGCCAGCCAGGATAGCCGGTCAGCGCGATGAAGTATGGCCCGGGTCAAATGAACAATATCCAGAGCTGCTGGGCTGGCTCCAAGCAGATCAATGTCCTGTGCCTGATAAGCAATCTGGTGGTGTCTGAGCAGCGGCAGGAGTTCACGCAGATGAGTACGTCCACGGACAAGAACGGCAATGGTCTGTTCGGGATCCTCTATGCGCGCCTGCTGAATAATCGCTAAAACCTGGCGCGCCTCAGCCTGATCATCGCGGCCGACATAGGGATAGATCTGACAAGCCTGGCCCGGCAAGGGAGGTTTGACGGCCGTAGATTCGGCGAGGGGAACAGCACCAGTCAGAGCCTCAACATCGGCGGGGAAAATACAGCTGAAACAGCCATTGACCCAGTCAACCAGACCCTTCTGAGAGCGGAAATTAGCGGTCAGTTTTAAGGTTTTCAGTGCGTGCTCCGAGTCCCCGAAGTGGCCTTGAAAACTCTGCAGGAACAGACCGACCTCCGCTTCACGAAAGCGGTAGATCGACTGCATCGGATCGCCGACCAGAAAGAGCGTCCGGCCATCGGTCTGCGTCCATCCGGAGATCAGATCGCTTAACAGTCGATACTGTAACCGGGAGGTATCCTGGAACTCATCCACCAGAATATGTTGTAACTCCTGATCGAGCTGCAACAGTAACTGACTCGGGTTGTCCGAGGCTCCCAGGGATTGCAGTGCCTTGAGGGCAATTTCAACAAAATCCACCTGCCCCTGAGCCCTGAAGACCAACCAGAGTTCCGCCACCAATTGAGGCAACAGCTGGATGAGACTTTGTAAAACCAGCCACTGTTCAGAAGAATACCCGGCTGAGGGCAAACGCCTGATCCGCGCCAACTGGCTGGTCCAGCGAGGGTAAGCGGTTAAATCCTGCAACAGTTGCTGCATCCGCTCTTTAGCCTCCTGGTGTTCTGATCCAGGCGGAAATCCGTTGTTGACGTTCACCCGCTTTCTCAGGTCGTCACTGCCGGTCAGCAACAGCTCAGAAATAGCCAACCAGTCTGGAAGATCACGAAAGCCACTTCCGGGCACAGCTGTCATGTCCTGCAGGCGGGCCAGGGGCGACTCCTCCAGTTGGGCTCCGGCATATCTCGCACAGAACAGCAATGCCTCAGTGAGCGCTGGTGGAAAGCTGTCCCTGAGGGGCAACAGGCTGTCACAGCAGAGGGCTTCCACTGCTTGCTGTAAGCGCCCATGTGAACCTTCCAAATTCTGTCCCAGCAAACCCAGCCACTGATCGCGACGCTTCAGCATGTCGACCAACATTTTTTGAACTTCTGTCACCTGATTATCCAGATGACGGTGAATTATCTGGAGTTGTGAACTCCCGGAATCCGTCTTATGCAAACGTTCCAGCAGTTTCTCCACGGCACGTTGATAGAGTGATTCCGGATCATCACTGACCTCGGGGATAGAACCGAAACGTGACGTCCAGGGCATTTTACGCACCAGAGAGGCATTAAAGCTGTCAATGGTCTGGATCGACAGTTGCCCGGGATTACGCAACAGGTGATCCCCATGCCGTGCCAGGACCGCTTTTGCCAGTTCCCAGGTTTTCAGTGCGTGAGCCTCAGCCGGTCGCCTGTTATCACGGGCACTTCTGAGAGCATCGAGCAACCGTTCCTGCATTTCGGCAGCCGCTTTATTGGTAAAAGTAATTGCCAGTACCTGCTGGGGCCGTTTAACCTGAGCCAACAACGCCAGCGTTCGCTGAATCAGCAGTTCGGTCTTTCCTGATCCGGCAGGAGCTTGCACAATACAGGAATGCGCAATATTCACCGCCATGTCACGCTGTGCGGCATCAGTCGTCATGGAGTTCTCCGATCACTTCCGTTTCCTGGATGCGACAGATTCCCGACAGGTCGCAATAACGACAGCTTTTATTTAAATCAAAGGGCCGAACCTCCGCTTTGCCGGCCACAAAATCAGCGGCCAGCAGTTCCAGCTGTTGACGCCAGAAAACCAGCAACGCGTTCCAGTCACTGAGGCCCAACTGGTCCGCTTGTGAAAATGCATCCAGAGTTTTGACTTGAGCTAAGAGACCGCTATCGCGCACCAGACCGATAAACCGGCAGGACCCTTTACGCACCTGAGCAAAAGCCACCCCATCTGCTTCCTGGTCGGAATCAAGTACCGCATAAACCGGGAGCTGTGGCTCTATCAGTGGAGCGGTTAAAAAGTCGCGAGCCCGCAGATCTGTCCCGGTTTTATAATCAATAACGATACGCGAACCATCATCCAATTCATCAACGCGATCAACCTTCAAGCTGATCTGTAAGGGCCCAATCTGCGCAGTGTGCTGTTGCTCAGTCTCAACAACCCTGAACCCATCTCGCTCAGATTCAACCTTCACCAACCAGTCATCTATAAGGCTGGTAACCCGCTCCTGTTCCAGCTGCAACAAGACCTCCGGCGGAGACGATCGCTCTTTGAAATAATCCGCCAAGGCCGACTGAACTTGAGTATGAATCAACTCCTCACGTTGGGTATTATCCAGAGCGAGCAAAGCGGCATGCGTGCGTAACTCTGTCCAGATTTTCTCGAGCGCCAAATGCACCAGATCGCCCCGTTCCAGAGCAGAAATACCCGGATCCGGTTCTTCAAGAGCACGACAGCGGAGCCGGTGGCGGACAAAGGCGCGAAAAGGACAATGCGCCTGATCCTTGAGCAGATGCGTCCCCCCCTGAGCCCGTTCCCTTTGCAGAGCAGGGCCAAAGTTATCATCCAGGGTTTCCAGTACCGTTGAGCACTCTTTTTCACGTGCGAGAAAATCGTGAAACGCAGCGAATGGTGGCACCCCCACTTTGCCACAAGCATCAATCAGCGGGCTTGGTCTGAGGGCACAATCCCCATCACGCGTCGGATAGCTGAAGACCGTATTGGCGCCGGCAGTTTTGAGCCGCGCAACAACCTGCTCAGCAAACTGCAATTCCCGTTCAGCACTGGCATGGGGCATGCCGTATTGCTCCTGAAGTCTGTAGGGAATAAACGGGTTAGGCTGCGGCCGTGCCGGCAACAGCGCTTCACTCATACCCATGACCCAGAGATGCTGATAGCTCAGGCCTGAAGACTCAAGTAGACCGATAACCTGAATGGGACCGCTGGGCCCCTCTAACTGAAACTCGACATCCTTGGTCAGTTGGCGTAACAGCGACACCGCTTGACTGCCTGAGATTGAGGGCAGCTGCTGATTGAGCATCGCCAGCGCTTCGAGCACCTTTTCCCGCCAGGCTTTCACCGCCTGATATTCCCGGCTGGCAATTGTCCGATCCCCGGGCCAGCCGATATGCTGCAAATGATCCGCAAATAATACAGCCCAGGCGCCAGGACTGGCTTTAGCTTTCAAACGCGTGATCTGCTGAATTTTCACCAACAACTTCAACAGCACCGGCAAACCGGAGCTATTTTTGACCTGAGAGATCAGTGCAGAAAGGGTGAATGTTTGTTTCCCGTAGGAGCGGAGTTTCTGCTCAAACAGCGCGCGCGCATCGGCCTCCGTCACAGCGCCACCAAGGTAGGGCGAACGCAACAGAAATGAGACCTGATCAAGGCGCAATCCAGTGCCGAGAGTTAACAACTCCAGGGCAGCATTGACAACCCCCTGCTCGGCCAGAGGGCCGCCGAGAGACAAACTGAAAAGCGCTTCCTCATCCTGCAGCAACGAAGCAGCCTGCGGGTCAATCTGATCGCGGAACACACGTTCAATCTGCTGACGTTGACGCTGCAAATCTGGCACAATAATGCCAATGGAAGAGGCTCCCTGGTCGAGTAATTGCCTTGCCCAACGGGCGGCTGATTCAATTTCATGGCGTTTATCTCGGGCCGCAAAAAGCATCAGCTGACCAGCATCAGCAGCACCTGGCGCGATTTCTTCACAGCAACAACCGACACCTGATGCCACCTGCCGCAGTAGCTTTAATCCAGGAGGAAATTGATCAAAACCAATGAGCAGAACCTGTTTGGGCAGCTCAATTTCAGCTTGTTTTATGGCGTTACAGATGATCCGGGGAAGGTCACTTTTATCAATCCAGTCCTGTTCTTCACAGTGTCTTCGATAGTGCCGTTGCCAAAGGGAGAATACGCGTTGATCCTCTGTCAGCAGATGACTGGTTAAATCAAGCCCATATTCATTAAGCAGATGGTGGGCCTGAACTGCTTTTTCGGCAGTTTTGCTGATCTGAAGCAATTCCAGAGAGGTTCCATGGGAGGTTTCTTCAATCTGCTGCGCCCATAAACATTTTTCCTGATGGTGATTGAGTACATACTTGCTGTCACCCAAGCGCTCCAGACACTGGGACAACCAGCCCTCAAAACTGTGGATCTGTGGCGTTGACCAGAGCGTTTCCCCCTGGGTCTGCATCCAGTGGTCAAACAGGTCCTGCAGAGAGCGGGACAAGCGCTTGTTCGCGGTTAATATCAACGCCCCGGAGGCCGCAGCCATAAGGGTTTTGTGATGGATACTCTGCACCTGAAACCACCCGGAAAAGGTTCTTTGTTATTACACGAACATATCTTAGCAGATGCAAAAGCGATGGAAACAGCTAAAGTGGAAAAGTGGCTTTTTTCAGAAAGAAAAGGGCAGCTTAACGCTGCCCCGTCAAGAGGACTATTGGGACTATTTTTTCTTTTGCAACCGGCTGATCGCCATACGGATACTGGTGCCCAAACGTTCTATCGCTTGACTCAGTTGACCAATTTCATCATTCCGGTCGAGCCCGGTGATTTTCAGATCAAGCTGCCCCTGACTGTATTTGTCAGCAATCTCAGTTAAATCGCGGATTGGCGCTGTCAGTGAACGGGCAACAAAGACGGCAATCAGACAGACGACAATAAGGGTGGCAATAAGGATACTGAGCGCTTTCTGGTTTTCTGCTTTGATCAACTGATAGGCTTCAGCATAATTCTGCTGACTGACCATCGTCCATCCCTGCGCTGTTTTCTGACCAACTGCGACGATTTTTTCACCGTTCATATCATCATAAATAACCGCCGCATTCCCCTGTTTGAGCGCCTGGACCGCCTGGTTTTTACTCAAGTTAACCCGTGATTTGGTCATCTCTGCATCAGGGTGTGCAATAACCTCATCTTTTTCATCTACGAGAAAAGTAAATCCGGTTTGCCCGATTCTGTTACTGACGATCTTTCCCGATAATTCGGTCAGGGTCATGGCCTGAGCGAGAACTCCTTTGAGTTGACCCGCTTGGTTAAAAATTCCGGTGGAAAGAACCATAGCCGGTTTGCCTGATGTTTTACCGATCAGAAGCTGCTTACCAAACTGTTGCCCCTCAACGACCTGCTTAAAGTAAGCCCGATCACCATAATACTTGGTTTTTTTGCCGTCACTACGGCCGATATTATTGCCTTTGGGATCAGTCGTAAACGCCAGATAAGCCCAATCATAATATTTGGTAACCGTCTGCAAAGTCGGATTCTGCCGACTCGCCTCCATTGACTGGATTGAATCCAGAGAGGCGTTCTGCAGCAGCATCCGCTGGTTCAGATCAACCCAATCGTCAACCTGGGCAATCAATGTCTGGTTAATGGCCGTCAGTTCCTGATTAACCTTTTCCGTTGTTAAGTTCGTGATGCTCTGGTAACTGAAAAACCAGATAACCAAAAGAGGGACCAAGGCGACTGCCAAAAGCGTCAGTAACAGCTTTTGTGAAATTCCAAATGTGACTTTTTTTGCCATTTTTTCCTCCGGTTGTCGTTAGACTTTATTTGTTATCCCTATTAAACTAAAATATTATAATAAATATTTTTTAAAAGAAACTATTTTTTTGCTTTTCGGGGTTTTTATCCGTGACTTTTTTGCCTCTGCGCTCAGAGCGGACATGAGTTATACTAGCAGATATGACAGTAAAACGACTCAGACA
>JAPHSA010000004.1 GCA_026193235.1 Deltaproteobacteria bacterium
CATGGTCTGACCTTCGAGGCGCTGGGGTTTTCTACACGCGAGATGAAGCGGATGAGGACCCGGATTCGTGAACCTTATGGCATGGTTCTGGTCACCGGTCCGACTGGTAGCGGAAAAACGACCACGTTGTATGCGGCGTTGTCTGAAATCAACTCGGTCGAGGAAAAGATCGTCACCATCGAAGACCCCGTTGAGTACCAGGTAAATGGGGTTGTCCAGGTTCCCGTCAATGAGAAGAAAGGATTGACCTTTGCCCGTGGGTTGCGTTCAATTTTACGTCATGATCCTGATAAAATCATGGTTGGTGAGATTCGTGATCCCGAAACGGCACAGATTGCCGTGCAGTCGGCATTGACCGGCCACCTGGTTTTCACCACTGTTCATGCCAACAATGTCTTCGATGTGCTGGGACGCTTTCTGCACATGGGAATCGAACCGTACAATTTTGTTTCCTGTCTCAATTGTGTTCTGGCCCAACGTCTGGTACGGGTGTTGTGTCGGCACTGCAAGGAACCTATCAGTCACAAGTTTGAATTTTTGCAATCCTATAGCCTGACGGAGGAGCAATGTAGCGGTGCCAATTTTTACGATGCTCCCGGCTGTAAAGAGTGTAATGGTCTGGGTTATTCCGGCCGTAGTGCAATTGTTGAACTGCTGGAAATGAACGATAAAATGCGCGAGATGATTGCCGGAAAAGCGCCCGTGTCAGAATTAAAAAAACAAGCGCTTGCTGACGGAACGATCTTTTTAAGACAGGCGGCGCTGGAAAAAGTTCTTCGCGGGGAAACCACTTTTCGCGAGATTGATCGCGTCACCTTTGCAGAAGGGTAGAAGCATGCTGCGCAGAACCTATCTGGGATTGGAAATACGACAGCACGAACTCAGGGCTGTTGCGGTTCAGCGGCGCGGAAAAAAGATTGCGTTGGTAGGAGGGCAGGTTCTTGCTTTACCTGAGGCGGTTCTGCAACCAGGCTTCAAAGTACCGAATGTTTCACAGCCGGAACAGTTTGTCGCGGCACTACAAAGGTTGTTGGAACCCCTGGCAAAGCGGGATAATCGAATTGCGGTATCCCTTCCCGACCGGGCCGGACAACTGTTTCTGCTTGAGCTGGAAACCCCGTTTAAAAGTCGGTCTGAAGGGTGCGAACTGCTGCGTTGGCACTTGAAGGATAAGTTGCCAGTTCAGTCAAAACGGATGGCGTTGGATTTTCAGGTTCTGGAAGAAAATGAATCGGGACACAAGAAAATTCTGGCTGCTGTGATCGACCAGGATGTTCTGTCGCAGTACGAAAGTTTGTTTGCACAAGCCGGCTATGCAGCAACGATTATCGATTTTCATTCTCTGGCGCTGTATAATGCCTACCGGACAAAAATTGACCTGGGACGGGATTTTATCCTGATCGGAGTCGATGATTGTCAGCTCAGTATCCTGGTGTTTGTCAACCAGATTCTGAATTTTTGCCGAGTAAAAGAAACCAGCCGGGAACCGCGGAAAATTTTTCAGGAGCTTAGCCGGTCACTGGTGAATTATCGTAATAAACAGCCGGCATTTAGTCGTATGGCCGTCTATCTGCACTCCGATTGGCAGGATCAGGATGACCTGTTTGCTGCGGTGACCTCTGCTTTTGATCAGGATGTTCAATGGCTGGTATCTCCTGTGAGCAAACTGATGAACGGCCATCAGTTAGCTTTTACGGGAGCTGAAGCAAGTGGTATGGCGGCAGCACTGGGAGTGGCCGAGCGCATGATACAGCGGGTCGCATCATGAAAATATCGATCAATCTTGCCAGTCAACGTTATCTAAATCAGCCGGCCCTGAAGCTGATGCTCTCCGGTATCATGCTGCTGCTGTTTGTGGTGCTGGCTCTGCAGGGCAATGCTTATCTGAAAAACCGTCAGCTTTCCATGCAACATCAGGCCCATCTGGAAACGTTGCAGGAACAACTTCGCGGCAAGCTCCCCGAGCGCCTGACGGCTGAAGAATTGGCCGCACAACGACAGACATATCAGCGTGCCGAGGCATTGCTGCAACGCGATGCTTTTCGCTGGACGGAACTGTTCGATCGGATGGAAAAATTGCTTCCTGATGGTGTGAGTTTGCGCAGTTTTAA
>JAPHSA010000333.1 GCA_026193235.1 Deltaproteobacteria bacterium
CCTGATCGGCCGCCTTGCTAGCTGCGTCAACAACGGCCATCACATCCATCCCATCAACCGTTGCAACTTCCACCCCATAGGCTGCTGCTTTTTTGGTCAGGTCGATCACAGATTCCGAGCGAATCAAGGCTGTCCCCATTGCATAAAGGTTATTCTCACAGATAAACAGAACCGGTAATTGCCACAGAGCCGCCAGATTCATCGCTTCATGAAATTCACCTTCGGCCATCGCCCCTTCGCCAAAGCAACAACAGCTCACCCGGTTTTTGCCCTGCATCTGATCTGCCAGAGCCAAACCAACTGCCACCGGGAAACCGCCGCCGACAATAGCATTGCCGCCATAAAGCCGATGCTCGGCATCAAACAGATGCATTGATCCTCCACGGCCCCGGCAGCAACCGGTGACCTTGCCGTACATTTCAGCCATAATTGTCGCCATGCTCATTCCACGAACCATGGCATGCCCATGCTCACGGTAAGTCGCTACCACGGCATCATCGGCAGTAAGGGCCTCAGCCACACCAACCGCAACCGCTTCTTCGCCAATGTAAAGATGGAGAAATCCACGTATTTTCATAGCGCTATAAAGTTCTGCAGATTTTTCTTCGAACCGCCTGATACGCAACATCTGGCGCAGTAAATACAGGCTGTGAACGCGATCGAGTAATGGCAATCCGGATCCAGAATTGATATTCATCATCGGGTTACCTCCAGTGTTGAAGTATCCCCCTCAGGCAAGCCCAGTTCCCGTGCTTTCAACAGGCGCCGCATGATCTTCCCACTGCGAGTTTTGGGCAGATTCTCGGTAAAGGCAATCTCTTTGGGAGCGACCGCCGAACCAAGTTTTTTCCTGGCAAAGCCAAGCAGCTCCAGGCGCAGTTCTTCAGTCGCAGAAAAACCAACGTTGAGGGCGACAAAGGCCTTAACCAGTTCACCAATCATCGGCTCAGGTTTGCCAATAACTCCGACTTCAGCCACGGCCGGATGTTCCATCAAAACGCTTTCCACTTCGAACGGTCCAACCATGTGTCCTGAGGTTTTGATGATGTCATCAGCCCGGCCGACAAACCAGAAATAGCCGTCGCTATCACGTTGAGCCAGGTCACCGGTAATATACCAGTCACCCACGAAGCAATTACGGTAACGCTCTTCATCATGCAGATAATTACGAAACATTGATGGCCAACCGACCCGTAGCGCCAGTTCACCCTCACATTCAGTCTGGGTTTCCGGTTCAATATTACCCTTACCTACGCGATGAACGATGGCGGCCTCAACTCCTGGCAGGGGTCGGCCCATGGAGCCGGGGCGAATCTCCATCGCCGCGTAGTTGGCGATCATGATGCCACCGGTTTCAGTCTGCCACCAGTTGTCATGAATTGGCAGTCCAAGCGCATCCACACCCCAGAGAACAGCTTCCGGATTGAGCGGCTCGCCAACGCTGTGAACCAACCGTAATGAACTCAAATCATATTTTTCACGTGGCTTCAGGCCGCTGCGCATCAGCATACGGATCGCCGTAGGCGCCGTATACCAAACGTTGATCTGCTGTTCTTCCAAAGTGCGGCACCAGCGTTCAGCCTCGAAGTCCGCCTCATCAACCAGGTTCGTCACTCCGTGCGTCAAAGGAGCAATAATGCCGTAGGAAGTGCCGGTCACCCAGCCGCAGTCAGCGGTACACCAGAAAATATCGTCTGGCTGCAAATCGAGAACGTATTTCCCAGTCAGATAGTGCGTCAGTACGGCATTATGGACATGCACCGCTCCTTTCGGTTTTCCGGTGGTGCCGCTGGTGAAATGGAGTAGCGCCATATCCTCAGGATCGGTTGGCGGGATGGTGAATCCCGCTGAGGATTCAGCAAGCAAACGCGATAGCGACAAAACATTATCGGGTTGATCTTCTGTACTGTCGGTCAACAGCACATACTCGAGTTGCGGCAAGGAGGGTCGAAGTTTAGCAACTTTTTTGCGGTAAAGTCGTTCGCTGGTCACCAGCACCCGTGCGTCACCTCGCTCAAGGCGCTGGGCTATCGGTTCCGGCCCGAAGGCGGAAAACAGGGGGCAAAAAACACTGGTATTTTTAAGAGTTCCCAGTACGGCAAAATAAAGTTCCGGAATGCGTGAAGATAGGCTGAAAACCCGCTCTCCCTTGCCCACGCCCAATGTTTTCAGAACATTAGCAAAACGGTTACTCTGAATCTTGAGATCTAGATAAGAGAAATCTCTGACCTGTCCATCTTTGCCTAGCCAACGCAATGCAACCTTGACTCCAGACTCCCCATCGGCATGGCGATCAACAGCTTCGTGGGCAATATTCAAACCACGACCATCGGGAAGACCAGCAAGTTCATGACGAACGCTATCCCAGGAAAAATTATCGTAGGTTTTTTGATAATCAAGGAGATTTGGCGTTACCCGCCAAGAAGATGGGTCTTTTCTGATCGGTTGCCAATCCATGCCAGACACCTCCCTATTCTTGGTGGAATATTCCGGAGGTTCCCGTCCGGAAAAATCAGGTTTTCAGGATGACAATTTGACTGGGTGTCGTACGGAAATTATAGCAATGACCCGGATAATAGCAACAAGACCTGAGGTCCCGTTGTCAGTAGAGGAATCTGCTTTCGGCAGGTGTGGAATTACGCACCTTTAGGCGGGAACCTGCTGTTAAAATTTTCTTCATGATCGACATTGCCGATCATGACCAGCCGCATCTCATTTGTGAGGATGACATCCGGTGCTGGGGAAGGCAGAGGATTAGCCCCATCCTGCTCAAGAGCAACCACTGAACAACCGGTCAGCGGGCGAATCTTTGAATCTTCGATCGACCTTCCCTGTAACTGTATGGGGACCGGCCGGCGGAATATTTTCAAACCCTCCGTTAAGAATATCGATTCTTTAGCCTCAAGAATATTCGTCAGAATATTCGCCCCGACCGAAGAGTTGGACACGACAAAATCGGCCCCGGCAGCATAAAGTTGCTGGACACTCTCCTCGCTGTTTGCCCGGGCAACGATCCGTATGTATGGATTCGCATGGCGGCTGCTCAGGGTCAAAAAAACGTTTGTCGCATCATCGTTCGTGGTAACGATCAGCCCTCTGGCCTTGTCTATCCCAGATTTGCGCAGCAGTTCACGATTGGTGGCATCCCCCAGCACTGCAACATGCCTGGTGCAGTACTGGTTTTCAGCCTGATCAAACAGCAGATAAGGGACCCCCGCATGGTCGAGAAAATTAGCCGCTGCGCAACCAATTTTTCCGTGCCCGAGAATAAAAACCAGATCATTCTCAGCCTGTTCACCAATCATCTGCTCCATCTGTGTCAGCTGCTTCTGGGTGCCGACCAGAACGATCAGCGCCTTCGGATTGAGCGGCGTATCCTTTGCTGGCACGGTGAAAACACCTCTCTCCCAGATGCCGATGACGGCCAGACCGGTTTTCTGCCTGATCGCTGCCTGTTCCAGGGTCATGCCGGAGAAGGGAGTACAATAGACTGGTATTTCTGCGATTTTCAGCAAGCCGAAGGAATCGATAATATGCGCTGATGCGCCCTGGGTCGTCGCCCTTATACCTAGATAGCGGCCGATGATCCGCGACAAGGGGACCACCTTGTCTGCTCCTGAAAGGCGCATAAGTTCGAGCCGTTCAGCGTCACCGACAGTTGCAGCGATCGGCGTTTGGCACAGGGAGCGGACCGTCAGACAGAGGCTGATATTTTTCGTGTCACTGAGGTTGGCAAAAACATAGAGCGCCGATTCGACCCGCACTTTGCTGAGCAGAGCTTTGTCGGTGACCGACCCGCAGGCCACCCGGATGTTTCCTTCCTCTTCCATGTTTAACTGCTCGTGATAATCTTCGGTCACGGCAACAAATGGGATCTCTCGGCGAATCAGGTTCTTGATAAATTCACGGGTAATCGGATTCAGGCCAAACACAATGACATGACCAGCAGTTTTCTTCGGCAGGGAAAAAGTCGACCCATAGCGCAGGCGTTGTTCAATCCATGGGGCCAGGAAAAGACTGATGAGACCGAAAGGAAGAATAATGAGTAAAAAAATGACCCCGGAGACGGTGACCACCGCCGCGAAAATATAACCCAGATCAGTATGAAAAGTAATGTCGCCAAATCCCAGGGTCGTCATCACCGTGATCGCCCAATAGACCCCGGCGATAAAAGAATATTCCCTGCCTTCAAGATGAAGCATCAGAAAGCGGAAAATTGTTGCATAGGACAGAGTCATCAACAGCAGAAAAAGTCCGTACAACAGCAGAAGTTTAAGGTTCTGCCTGGCGCGCCCGCGCAGAAAATATGCAAGTTCAGAAGCAACTGTTTTCATAAATACCTATGAAATTACGATGTTATTCCGCAAGCAGGTTATCAAAAAAACACTGGCTATAATACTGATGATTTCACTGCAGGAATTCGATAAATTCACTACGCTATTCTGAGCACCTTGGCCCCACGGATTTTCCGCTCTTTCAGTTCCAGCAGCGCGCGATTGGCCTCAGCTAGAGGGAATTCTTCGTAGGTGGGGTGGAGGGGGATTTTTGCCGCCAAAGTGAGGAACTCCGTCACGTCCCTGCGGGTCACATTGGCAACCGTCTTGATCTCTTTTTCCAACCACAGATCCTGGGAATAATCGATTCCAGCCAGCAGGTTACGATCAAAGTTCTCCTTGCGGATAGCATTAATGACCAACCGGCCACCGGGAGCCAGCCGGCGCATAGCAGCCACGATCGGCAGCCAGGCCGGTGTCGTGTCAATGATTGACTCCATCAATTCAGGAGGATCAGCCTCTGTTGCACCAGCCCAGACGGCGCCAAGTTCCAGAGCAAAGTGCTGCTCTTTTTCACTGCGGGCAAAGACATAAACCGGCAGATCCGGATACTGATGACGCACCAGTTTCAGCACCAGGTGAGCAGAGGCACCGAACCCGGTCAAACCAAGGGGGCCACCTGAATCGAGCTTTGCCAATTGCAACGAGCGATAACCGATCGCTCCGGCGCAGAGTAACGGTGCAGCTTCCGCATCACTGAAACTTTCGGGTAACGGATGGGCAAAATCAGCGGGAATCACCATATATTCAGCATAACCGCCATCTGCATCGCGGCCGGTTGCTTTGAATTCCGGACAAAGATTTTCCAGCCCCTGCCGACACCAGCGACATTGTCCGCAGGCTGAATAGATCCAGGCAACTCCGACCCGCTCACCGATCCGACTCTGGCTGACAGCGGAACCAACCTTGTCAATTCGCCCCACCGCTTGATGCCCAAGGATTATGGGCAGCTCTGGTGGCGATGTCCGCCCCTCAATCTCATCCAGTTCGGTGTGACAGACCCCGCAAGTCGTTACCCTGATCCTCACCTCGTCGGCAGACGGTTCCGGAACCGGTATGTCCACCAGCCGCAGCGGCTCTCGCTCAACCCTCAAGTCGGACAGTTTTTCCAGCAGCATTGCCTGCATCATTTTACCCATAAGAAAAGCCTGTCAGGTAAGATCTACGTTCTCGGTGTTTTTTTCACTTTCTGATAAAGCTCAAGATACTTCTCAGCTGAATTCGTCCAGCTGAAATCCTTCTCCATCCCGCGCCTGACGATCTTGAGCCACTGCCGTCGCTGCGCATAGAGGGATAATCCGCGGTCGATGGCCTGCA
>JAPHSA010000058.1 GCA_026193235.1 Deltaproteobacteria bacterium
AAGGCTGGTCGTAGCCACGGGGTCATTCTCATGGTTGAACTGGGAGATCTTCGTGAAGGGATCATGCCCGACGACCTGTTGGATTGTGTCCGCGAGACGCTTAGCCTACCGAATATCGATTTCAAAGGGATCGGCACCAATCTCGCCTGCCGCAGTGGGGTTGCACCTGATGCCCGGAACATGGCAATGCTAACCGAACTTACAGAGTTGATCGAGACAACCTTCGACTTGCGGGTGGAGATCGTCTCGGGAGGCAATTCGGCCAACCTGGAGTGGGCGTTGAGCGCTGCGAAGATTGGCCGGGTCAACGATCTGCGTCTGGGCGAAGCGATCCTGCTGGGCTGCGAAACCCTCCATCGGCAACCGCTCGACGGACTGCACACCGATGCCATCAAGCTAACTGCCGAAGTGATCGAAGCGAAGGTCAAACCAACCCTACCATCAGGCGAAATCGCCCAAAATGCGTTTGGAGAGACACAAACAGTTGCAGATCGGGGTCAGGTTACCCAGGCCATCCTTGCTATTGGAAGGCAGGATACTGACCCGGATGGCCTGCAAGCAGTTGCCGGAATCGACATCATGGGAGCCAGCAGTGACCACCTCATACTGGAATCCGACGGTTTCGACCTAGCTGTCGGCACAGAAGTGACCTTTCAACTGAACTACAGCGCGCTGGTCCGGGCCATGACATCCCCCTTTGTCGCCAAGATTATGATGCCAGAAAGCCGCAATCCGTCTCTTTCCCCCGAATAGTCTAAGGAAAAGTACTCATATGGAAACAGCAGAATATATTCAAATGGAAAACCAGTATGGTGCCCAGAACTACAAACCTCTCAATGTCGTGCTGAGCCGCGGTGAGGGAGTCTGGGTTTGGGATATCGGTGGCAAGCGCTACATGGATTGCCTTTCGGCTTATTCAGCAGTCAACCAGGGCCATTGCCATCCTAAAATTCGAGCCACCATGGTCGCGCAGTCTCAAAAACTTACATTGACCTCCCGGGCCTTCCGCAACGATCAGCTGGCCCCTTTCTACCAAGAACTATGCGAGTTGACCAATTCCAGCAAAGTGCTGCCAATTAACTCCGGTGCAGAAGCCGTCGAAACTGCGATCAAGGTCGTGCGCAAATGGGGCTACCGGATCAAGGGTGTTCCCGCACAGCAGGCCGAAATCATCGTCTGTGCCAATAATTTTCACGGCAGAACGGTGACTATCGTAGGATTTTCTTCGGATGCAGATGCACGCAACGACTTCGGCCCCTTCACACCTGGATTCAAAGTTGTCCCTTTTGGCGACATCGGCGCGCTGGAAGAGGCCATAACCCCAAACACGGTCGGGTTTCTGGTCGAACCGATTCAGGGTGAGGCCGGGGTCATCATTCCTCCTGACGGATATCTCAAGCAGGCCAAGGCGGTCTGCCAACAAAATAATGTTGTGCTGATCCTGGATGAGATTCAGACCGGCCTGGGCCGTACCGGCAGGCTGCTGGCCGAGGAACATGAAGGGATTGAAGCGGATATGACGCTGGTGGGCAAGGCCCTGGCCGGTGGATTTTATCCAATCTCTGCGGTCTTGTCCAACCATGAGGTCATGAATGTTCTGCAGCCGGGGGAACATGGCTCCACCTTTGGCGGCAACCCGCTCGCCTGTGCCGTAGCCAGAACCGCGATGCGGGTCATCAAAGAGGAGAACATGATCGAAAATTCCGACCGGATGGGGGAATATTTCCGCACCGGGCTCCAACAGATAGACACCCAACTTATCAAGGAGATTCGCGGGCGGGGACTTCTGATCGGTGTTGAACTCCACGCTGAAGCCGGCGGCGCGAGAAAATATTGCGAAAAACTTCAGAGCGCCGGCATTCTTTGCAAGGAAACTCACGACAATATCATTCGTTTCGCTCCACCACTAGTCATCAACAAGGAACAGATCGAATGGGCCCTGGAACATATCGATAAGGTGTTTTCAGCATAGCCGCTAGGATATAAATCGCGCCCCGGTCGGATACTGACCTTTTTTTCCAACTGACAGGGCATGGACGAATAATATGGTAAACTAATTGCAGAAACCGTTTAGACGGGATTATGAAAGGCAAGCAAGCGGCAGCGCAATAGAAGGACAACGTCCGAAGATTTTAGCCCATACAACTCATTGAATAGGAGATTTATGATGAAACGGCTCAAGGTCATATTATTAACCTGCTTGCTAATGTTTGCTTTAGGAATGTTGTGCTCTCCCTTGTATGCCGCGGAGAAGGTTTTGACGGTTTCCCTGGACCCTGCCGATGCAGGCCTGGATACCTTTAACCCGATCACATCCAACCGCACCAACAATATTTATTATCTGATTTATGACCGGCTGGTTGAGATGGGAGCCGATGGCGTCATCTATCCGCATTTGTTGAAATCGTGGAAGGTGTCGGATGATGGTCTCAAAATTACCTTTTCATTGCGGGAAGGAGTCACTTTCCATGATGGTTCAAAACTGAACGCCGAAGTTCTCAAATGGTTTCTTGAGAAGTTGGCGACCGGAAAATCAAAATACATGGTGGCTGCGGTCGAGTCTATTGACATTAAGGACAATCTGACTGTGGTTCTCAACCTCAGCAGGCCTGATCCAAATATTTTATATAACTTCACCTCGTCCTTTACCGGCATACCCAGCAAACAGGCGGCGGAAAAATATGGAGATGAATTCGGCCGTAAGTATGTGGTGGGAACCGGACCCTTTGAATTCGTTTCCTGGAAAACTGGTGATGAAATCGTCCTGAAGAAAAACTTGGCATATACGTGGGGATCTGCCCTGTCCGACAACCAGGGTCCGGCCAAAGTCGACAAGGTCGTCATCAAGGAAATCCTCGAAGATTCCACCCGTTTCCTGGAATTTAAAACCGGCGGGGTTGATATTCTGGAAAATGTTCCCACCCTGTTCTTGGCGAAGCTCAAAGCCGATCCCAAAGCGAAAATCATCACCATGCCGAGCAGTACCAATTTTCACATGGTCATGAATACAAAGCGGGAGTTTCTGGACAATGTCAATATCAGAAAAGCCATTGCTCTCTCCATCGATCAGAACAGTATCCTCAAAGCCGTGTTCCAAGGCAATGGCAGCCCTGCCTATACCTACCTGATCGACCGTTTGCCGGCCCGGAAAGTAGATGCAAAGTACGAAATTCATTTCGATCCGGCCAAGGCTCAGGAAATCATGGCTGCAGAGGGCTGGAAGAAAGGCAGTGATGGAATCCTGACCAAGGATGGCAAGAAGCTATCCCTTGCTCTCTGGAGTAAAAGTAATTCGGACGAGCGTAAAATCGCGGAAATCATCCAGGCGGAACTTTCGATCCTGGGTATTGAAGTCAAAATGGAGCAATTCGATCCCAGCTCGATCAAGGCAGAATTCAAAAAGGGTCAGCATGATCTGGTTGTCCGCTCTTACGGGTGGGATAATGCCGATATCCTTGAGTGGTTTTTCAATTCAACAAGGCCAGGCTATCCCACGGTATCCATGTGGCATGATAATGAATCCGACTACCTGATGCACAAGGCGATGACCAGATCCAAAAACTCTGACGAGCGGATTCAGAACTTCAAGGATTATCACGAATATCTGCTCTCCCAGTACCTCTGGGCGCCGATTATCAATACCGTGAACAATCACGGAATTGGCAGTCGGGTGAATATGCCTTCTGCGCCTAAATTCAAAATCCTCCTTGGTCCTCCTTTTCTGGATATCACGGTTGACTAGATGAGCGAGAGAAGAGAGTTCCGCGCCGGAGCTCTCTTCTCTGTCAAAATCCATGACAAGGCAATTAAGCCATGGCTGGTTTAAATATCCGGCCAAGTGACAGGCACCTTCCCGACTCCAGGGCGCTAAAGTGCCTTCTCCCGTCATTTTGAATGGAACCAGCGTGATGTGCGGTAGGCTGCCGTTGCTCAGCAGATTTTTTAGGGACAAAAGATTATGTGGACTTACGTTGTGCGGCGGACATTATTGCTGATCCCGATATTTTTTATTATTTCTGTGGTGGTCTTCGCCCTGATTCACATGGTACCCGGAGATCCGATCGACTCGTTGCTGGGACCAGGGTCGACAGCCGCGGACAGGGTGGAATTGACAGCTGCCTATGGTCTGGACAAATCGCTGCCGGTCCAGTACGTGGTCTGGTTGAAGAAATTTCTCACCGGCGACATGGGGCAGTCGATTATTGAGAAGCAGCCTGTGCTGGATATGCTCGTCTACAATGCGCCATTTACGGTCCGCCTGGGCCTTGCTTCTCTGTTTATATCCTTCTTCGTCGGGATTTTTCTAGGGATTATATCTTCCGCCGCCAAGAATACCTTTATTGATTACATCTCCATGATAATTGCATTGCTCGGTGTAACCGTCCCTGCCTTCTGGCTGGGTCTGATTCTGATGCTGATTTTTTCCGTCACGCTTGGGTGGTTCCCGGTCTCCGGTTCCGGCAGCTTGAGCGCTCTGGTTTTGCCGGCGGTCACGGTCGGCCTTGGCGGGGCCGGCTTGATCGCGCGCATTACCAGAGTCAGCATGCTGGAGATGTTCAATAAAGACTTCGTATTGCTGCTTTACGCAAAAGGATTGAGCAAGCCGGCCATTATTTTCAGGCATATTTTTCGAAATGCATTGATGCCTATCATTACAATTTTCGGATTGAGGCTGGGCTGGATTCTTGGCGGGGCGGTCACAATTGAAATCGTCTTCAGCCGTCCAGGGGTCGGCAGCATGCTGCTGTCCGCTCTCTACCGCCGTGATTACCCAGTCGTCCAGGCATCACTGATCGCCTTGACGATGGCTGTTATCATCGGAGCCTTCATCGCCGACATCATGTATGCCTATGCCGATCCCAGAGTCAGGGATGCTTATAAATGAACCGGACGATGACAGTATTTGCCTGTCTGGCAAGGATTAGTGCCTGCCCCGGCTTTTATAGACCTGATGGAATAAGGTCATTGAGCAAGGCAATTATCTCTGTCAGCAAAACCCAAGGAAGCCGGTCTGCTTGTCCGGTCACTTGAGAAGGTGATTTTTGAAAATGGTTGATGCTCAAGTTGTTGAGAAAAAACATAAATCGCCCTGGACGATCATCCTCAAAAGATTATCTGGGAACAAAATGGGTGTTATCGGCACCATTCTGATCCTGTGCCTGGTCCTGGTCGCTATCTTTGCTCCCATTCTGGAACCGCACTCCTACAAGGAGCAGCATATTGAAAATATGAATGCTCCGCCATCGGTAAACCATCTGCTCGGAACCGATGACCTCGGCCGGGACATGCTGAGCAGGATTATCCGGGGAGCGCGGATTTCGTTTGTGGTGGGCGTTTTATCGGTAGCGATTTCGGTCCTGATCGGCGTGGTTATCGGATCGATTGCCGGTTTTTACGGAGGGGTGATCGACACTGTGCTAACCACCATCGCCGACTTGACCTGGTCAATGCCCGCGATCCTGATTGCCCTCCTGCTGGTGGCCATAATCGGCGCAGGCCTGGAAAGTGTCATTATTGCCATCGGCTTATCCTACTGGGCTCAATATGCCCGCCTTATCCGCGGGCAGATCCTTTCATTGAAAAGTGCCACCTATATCGAGGCGACCAGGGCTCTGGGGGCCAGCAACTATGTGATCCTGTTCAAACACCTGATTCCCAACAGCCTCTCCCCCGTTATCGTCGCGGCCACCATCGGTATCGGCAATGCTATCGTGCTGGAAGCAACGCTTGGCTTTCTGGGAATGGGCGCCCAACCGCCCACTCCGAGCTGGGGCGCGATGATGAGTAATGGCACGGCATATCTCTTTATTTCTCCCTGGGTCATTATTTTCCCCGGCCTGGCCATGATGATTACGGTTCTGGGATTCAATTTGTTCGGTGATGCCCTGATCGACATAATGGACGTCAAAAACAAGGAGTCCATTTAATGGCATTTCTGGAAGTGAAAGATCTGGAAGTAGAGTTCCAGGTCGATAAAAAACCGGTAATCCCCCTCAAAGGTATCTCTTTTGAAATGAACGAAGGGGAGGTGCTCGGTATCGTGGGAGAAACCGGTTCAGGCAAATCCCTGACGGCTCACGCTATTATGGGACTGTCAGCGATGTCCGGTGGAAAGATTCGAGGCAGTGTCAAATTTGCCGGCCAAAGTTTGCTTGATCTTTCCGAAAAGGCCATGCAGTCTATTCGCGGTTCGCAGATCGCGTTTATTCCCCAGAATCCCATGACTTCCCTAGATCCGGTCTATCGTGTGGGAGACCAAATCATGGAAGGTTTGTTAAATCATGCGGATCTAAGTAAGTCGAAAGCCAAACAACAGGTTCTCGATATCATGGAAAAGCTGAATATTCCCAAGGCGGAGCATGTTTTTCAGCAGTACCCTCATGAGCTGTCCGGCGGATTGAAACAACGAATTGTGATCGCGATGGGGTTGTGTGCTAACCCGCGATTGTTGATCGCCGATGAGCCAACCACGGCTCTGGACGTAACGGTACAGGCCCAGATTGTCCGGTTGTTCAAGGAAATCACGGTATCAAAGGGAATCGGCTTGCTTCTTATCACGCATGACCTGGGCGTCATCGCCCAGATTTGTGACAAGGTTGCAGTGATGTACGCCGGCAACTTGGTCGAACTCGCCAGGATCGAATCCTTATTTGGTTCACCCCGTCACCCCTACACACAAGCACTGTTGAACTGTATCCCCTCGATAGGGATGAAGCAGGGCAGCTTGGCGGCAATTTACGGCAATGTCCCGAGCGCGACTGATTGTCCGGATGGATGCCCTTTTCACCCTCGCTGTCCGCACTCATTTTCGACCTGTGAATCGACCATGCCCACATTGATTCAAATCGAGGGCGGAGCCAAGGTCGCCTGCCATCTGTACCAGGAAAATCAGGAATAAATGATGGAAAACTTGGTAGAAATTAGCAATCTTTCGGTCTCTTTCGATGTCAGGGCCGGTCTATTCCTGCGAAAAATCGGGACGATCAAGGCAGTCAACGAGGTCTCATTTTCGATTAAAAAAGGGGAGATCCTCGGGGTGGTGGGTGAGTCAGGCTGCGGAAAATCCACCTTGGCCCGATTGCTACTGCGTTTGATTGAACCTGATAGCGGCAGCATTGTTTTCAATGGCAACGATATTCTGCAAATGCCAAGAAAAAAGCTGCAGCAGGAGCGGCGGCACATGCAGATGGTATTTCAGGATCCGTATTCTGCCATGGACCCGCGCTATACGATTTTCAGGAGTTTGTGCGAACCTTTCCAGATTCAAAACGTTGCCTTCGCTGAAGGAGAAAGGCGCAAGAAAATCGACGCTCTTCTCCGCCTGGTCGGTTTGAATCCGGAACACGGGTTCGCTTATCCTCATGCGCTGTCAGGGGGACAGAAACAGCGGGTCGATATCGCCCGGGTCTTGGCGCTGTCGCCGCAATTCATTATCTTGGACGAACCGACTGCCGCCCTGGACGTATCCGTCCAGGCCCAGATCATCAAATTACTCGAAGGCTTAAGGGAACGGCTCAATCTCACTTTTTTGTTTATTTCGCATGATTTGTCTCTGGTCAGTTATTTTTGCGACCGGGTCATTGTCATGTACCTGGGACGAATTGTCGAAAATATTGCCGCCGATTCAATCGGCAAGAGACCGCACCATCCCTACACGCAGGCGCTCATAGAGAGCATCTTCCAACCTGATCCCAGTCAGAAAAGCAGCACAATCCTGGAAGGCGAAGTGCCCAGCCCCTTCAATCTCCCGCTCGGCTGCGTATTTTCCTCACGGTGTAAATATGTTCAGCCGATCTGCCGGGAGCAACGGCCAACGCTGCATAAAACAGAAGAAGGAGGCCAGGTGGCCTGTCATTTTCCACTCTACTGACAGAGTCCTTCATACCTGAATTGAAAGATCGCCTGACCAGAGGTCTAAAATATGGAAAAGTCAAGGATACTGGTGAAGCCAGGGTCAAATTCGGAGGATACCTCAGGTATCGGGCTGAATGCCGCTGGGAATTGATCTGATGCTTTGATCGGCTTCGGTACACCCATATCGGCCAGGGCGCTCATGCCGAACTGCAGAAAGTTCATGTTCAGCTACAGTAGCAGCCTGGACAACTGCGGGGGAAGCCTTCTGCCATAAATATTATCCCACCCTCTGACCGAGCCAGGCACTGTGGCTTTGCTTTTCGCCCTTTAAGTTGCCAGGCAGCCACTTGACCCCGTTTCTACCAGTTTTTTTGACTTGGTAGAGGGCCTTGTCAGCTCTGCGCAGGGCCTCGTTGATATCAGTTTCATCACTTCCCCACTGGGTCACACCTAGACTGGCCGTGATCTGGATATTTGCAGCAGCAGTTTTAAAAGTTTTTTGCGCCAAAGACTCACATATTTTTTTTGCGCTGGCGATCGCCCCTTTTAAATCAGTTGCCGGGAACAGCAACAGAAACTCCTCGCCGCCAAAGCGACTGATGACATCTGACTCGCGACAATTAGCCCTCAGCAATTCGGCGACCCCGACCAGGATTTCATCCCCGGCCTGATGGCCATAAAGATCATTTACTTTCTTGAAAAAATCAAGATCGAGCAAACCCAAAGCCAACGGGAGTTTACCTCTTTGGGCCTTTTTTATTTCTTTTTGAGCTTCTTCCAGAACGTGACGCCGATTTGCCAAACCGGTTAGTGAATCAGTGATTGCTTGCCGTTGAAGTTTGGCTTTGATTTGTGCTTCATTGTTTTGATAGGCTGCCGCCCGGTAGGTAAGAAACAACAGAGCGGAACAGGCCAAAATACTTATCAGAGCTAAGGTCCAGGCACTTTTATACCAAGCGGCAAGAGCTTTCGCTTCCGGCATGCTGGTCGAGACTATCAGTGGATAACTATCAAGTCTACGCTGGGCAGTCAACTGTACTTGGCCGTCAATTATCCGCTGTTTATTGAAATCTGCATCATCAGGGGTTGCAGAGTATGTGTACTTTTTACCAACATGCTCATCGTGCTTTGGAATCTGCGTATAAATCACCCCTTCAGGTGAAGAGATAGTGAGGGTGCTGCTCGACTGGCTAAATAGTTCCTGGTATTGACGATAGAAGTATTTCACATCGACTATCGCGTTGAGAACTTTCAGCAGCGCGCCCTCTTCACTTCGCAGTGCCTTGCTGATACCGAAGATCCACTGACCTTTATTCAGGATCGATTCTTGGGGGTCGCCTACATAAAGGCCATCGTACTGGCCTTTGGTGTGCACACGGAAGTATTCCCGCTGCCCGAGATTCGGTTTATCAAAATTGTTATTCCAGTGTAGAATCTGACCGTCAGTATCAATCACCACGAGAGACGTCAGGTAATCGTTCTTCAAAATCAGATCGTCAATAACTCTCCTTATTTGTGGAGGGTCTACAACCTTTTGCTCTGCATAGAAATCAAGATAGTTCTCCAAGCCAAGAAACAGTTGCTCAAGGCTGGAAAACGATCGCTTCAGGTCCATCTCAACAGAGTTTATTAAGCTGACCAGGTTATTGTGTGCTTCCTGAAGGGCAATTTCCCTCTGCAATCGGAGGTTGTAGCCTATCAGAAGAATGATCAATAACGTGCAGACTACACCAAATATCCAGGTTCTTCTCATTCATCAGGCCCATAGGAAAAAATAATTACCAGTAAACATATCAAGAATCATGAGGATCTGAAAAGCTTTTTAATCTTTCA
>JAPHSA010000098.1 GCA_026193235.1 Deltaproteobacteria bacterium
ATTAGATCAGGTGGATCAGGTGGATCAGGTGGATCAGGTGGATCAGGTGGATCAGGTGGATCAGGGCCTGGCAGAAACTGAATATGATTTTTTATTTGAAAGTAAAAAGGCTCTGGATTTCCAGAGCCTTTTTTATGTTCTTGATTCAGCTAAAGAAGTTTTTATAGAACCGTCAGTAAATACTCACTTGAAACTGTTTGTTTTTGTCTGGCGATCTCTTGCGGATCCACTTCAACAAACTTTTCATCCGGGGTGACCTTGAATAAGGGTTGGCCCTTCTGGACGATCGTTCCGTCACCGCCTTCGATAATGATCTTGTCGATGGTGCCTGAAAATGGCGCCGGGACCTTATTAAACATCTTCATGACTTCAAGGATAAATAATGGTTGCCCTTTGTCGAAGTGCATTCCTTCAGTAACAAAAGGTGGCAAGCCCGGGGCTTCCTGGGCGTAATACATGCCTCCACCTGGAGTAACAACCTCGTCTGCTTTGGTCGCGGGTGGTGGCACCAGGATTTTCTTCATAGCGGCCTGTAATTCCGGATCATGTAGATAGCTCGGGATGGTCACTTCCAGATTATCTTCAACCCTGAGATCGAAGAAGTCAGTTCTGTCTGCGACCAGGCAAAGCAGGCCAAGGAGCTCATTACCGATTTCAAAGCCGACGTGCGCTGCCTGAATTTGCGCCCAGGTTTCGGCATCATAGCCACCCTGTGGTTTATCTTTGCTGAGGATAGCATCCAGTTTGAGGAACTCTGCTTTACTGAGCGAAAATTTGTTGCGCAATTCAGCATAGAAAGCCAGGGCGTTGTTGAGCAGATCGCGATCATGAGTCCAGATAACTTCAGCTGATGGAGCGTCTGCACGCCAGGTCATATTCAGGTATTCGTAAGTCTCCTCCAGAATAACCAGGGGATTGCAGAGCCAGACAACCTTGCCGTTTTCAATTTTGAATCTCTCTTTATTCATACTCAACCAGCCTGACAGTAGATGGGGATCATTCAAAAGGATCTCCATTGGTCGGGTCAGCAAAGTGCCTTTACGATCGAGAGTTTCAGATGCTGCTTTAGCTGCATCAGGATTATTGGCATAGAGCTTTGAGTAATGCTTTTTCATCGCCAGGAAGGCGTATACGATGTCCAGTTTTTGTGATTCTTCCTTGAGTTTACCAACCAGAGTCAGGTATGGCACGACGAAGCGCGTCGTTGGTTTGGCCATAACATTGTTGCCAATAAACCAGTTGACCAGCCCGTAGTGGAATTCCAGGTTGGTCGCCAGATTACTGCCGCGCAAAACTGTGCTGCGCAGAACCTTCGACAGATGCGTGTAGCTCGCACTGCGATCATCACCTTTGGTCAGAAGCAGGGCGATGTTGGAATCGTAAGCACCTGCCAGATGATAGCGCATGAACAGGTCAGTATCGGGGTTCGGGGTGCAGATACCCTGGTCATCACGAATTTCACCCTCAATCGGTTTTGACCAATAGCGAATATAACCACCAGCACTCGGGGAGAGGGAACAGTCAGTCGCATTCAAGCGGGCTTCAGCGGCGGCGCCGAAACGTGGAATTCTTTCCGGGCGTGGCAGGCGTTGTTTATGTTTAGCCAGCAGAGCCATGGCCTCAACCAGTGATTCGACAATAAAGAAATCTTTCTTGTCTTTCGGGTTGGTGAATTTGAGGCTGTAAACCAACTCGGTAACGCGATGTTCTACCTGAATTCGGGTGTTGACCTCCATGAAATAGTGGCGTGTGCCATCAACAATACATTCAAAGGTTGATGCCGAATCCAAACCTACTGCAACGCCAAAACGCTCAGACTCTTCTTCCATCCGTTTGAGAACCAGTAAATCGTCCTCAAGTGCCTTAGCTTGTTTTTTTAATCCTGATTTTTTAGCTCTTTTTACTTCTTGCGCCAGAGCGTCCTGGGTGACGGAAATTTCCAGTAATTTTTGTTCATGCATCTGCAGTGAACAGTCACGTCCTCCGAGAGCAATACACCACTCGCCATTGCCGAGCAGTTGAATCTCATTGTGACGGGTTTGCTCAATATTTAGCTCGATCAGAACATTCTTGTTGTCACCAACACCGTTGGTTTTGACTTCATTAAGAATTTCACGAACCAGACCGGGAGCATCAGCTGCGGCACCTTTAATCTGTTTCTCTGTCGGCTGTTTGGTCATTAATAACGAAGCACCGAGGATCCGCTGGCCTTTACCACCGCCACCGCCGATTGCTTTCAGCCGGATGCGGGCACCGGGATAGCCTTTAAACATTTCGGCACATTCTGTTTCGACCTGAGCGCAAAGTTCTTCAATAGAAAAAAGATCGATGCCCTTAGCATAGGACGCAAATAAAATAACATCGGCAAGTTCTTCCAGCGGCAACTTGGTATTGTCGAGAATTGTTTGATCAACAACCAAATCCTCAGCTTTTACCAATGCGACCAACTGCTCGCGGGTTTTGTGTTTTTTCAATAATGTCCGCGCAGTGACATTGTCAATACCTGGTGTTACCGAGACGTCAACTTCAAGAGCCGTGCGCTTGGCTTCATCTTTTTTCCCGGCTGCGCGTTGAGTGCCGGAACAGGGACCGATGAAATTCAAACCGGCATTTTCAAGAGCAGCGACAAATTCGTCATCCTCGGCCATGAAACCGTAGCCGGCAAAGACTGAATTGTAGCCATTGTCATTAGCGATATCGATAATCTGCTGAATGCGTTCGACTCGCTCCTCTTTGGAAGCCCCTGAATAGTCAGGCACACGATGAACTCGGCTGGTGTCAGTGAGTTGGCGGAGCTCTGGAGAGAGCGCATTCGGGTAAATTATGGAATCCTTCTCTGAGAGCAGGATTCCGTAGTGACTGATTCCCATTTCAGTGTAGACATCCATCGCTTCTTTACGGATGGGGCCGCGGCAGACAATCAAGGGGCAGAGGTCTTCGCAACTGAAAGAGCGAACCCACTCAGAGTCCGACTGGCTAAGGCGACGGTCTTTATGGATCAAAGGATTATTTGTATATAAATCTGTATTTTGTGCCATGGGTTTAATCTCCATCTTCCATGTGATTGAAAAAATGATCGAAATAAAATGCAGTTCTCGACAATTAATGGAACTCGCGCTGGACACTCTGCCATGCGGATGGCTTGTAGTGACGCAGGAAGAAGTTGAGGTTTTCACCAAGAACCTTGCGCAGATCTGTCGGCATAACCAAAGAGGAGATTGAACCAAGCGCCAGGCCTTCTTTCGGGTTCATCAACTCTTTTTCGTAACGCAGGTTGAGCGCAGCTTCCTCAAGTTTTAGCCACTCAGCGGCTTCTTTTTCGGCGTCCTTCTTAGCATCCTCGCCATCCACGCCGGCTTTAACGCGTTCTTGAATCCCCTCACTCACCCGTTGCTTGATGGCTCCACGTAACTTACGTAGTTCAGATTTATAGACAAATTCTTTGCCTGCTGGACCCATAACAGCCAGACGGGTGGTAGGCAGGGCGAGAACCAGATCCGCACCGGTGGGGTAGTTGTTGTAGGAAGCGTAGGCACCGCCATAAGCGTTTCGCAAAATCAAAAGAATACGCGGAGTGCGGACATCAACGATGGAATCGAGCATTGAGCGACCGGCTTGGACGATTCCGCGGGCTTCCTGCTCACGACCTGGCAAGAAGCCAGTGGTGTCCTCCATAAAGATCAACGGAATGTTGTAGATATTACAGAAACGCACGAAACGGGCGATTTTAACCGCTGAATCACAATCAATCTGCCCGGAAGATACGGCTGAGTTGTTGGCGACAAAACCGACTACGTTACCACCCAGACGACCAAAAGCAGTTATAGCTTCACGTGATCTGGTCGGTTGCATCTCAAAATAGTCACCGTGATCACAAATCTGTTGGATGACAATCGAGACATCAAACGGAGTATTGAAACCGGTTGGTGAGTTAAAAGCTTTCTTAAGTAACGTATTGATTTCCCAGGTTTTGCGATCCAGTGGATCACTGGTCTCCTGGAATGGGGCCATGCTGTGGTTGTTGTCAGGAATGTAACTGAGCAGGCGAACCGCTGTCCGCAGGGCAGCAGTTTCGTCAGCAACGGTCAAATCTGTGACCCCGGAAGCGCTGTGAACCTTTGGCCCACCTAAATCTTCAGGAGAGATGTCTTCGCCGAGAACTGATTTAACGACGCCTGGACCAGTGAGACCGAAAAAGGTGTCTTCCGGTTGAATGACAAAGCTTCCTTGACGCGGAAGATAGGATCCACCACCGGCATTAAAGCCGAACATGCACATGATTGTGGGAACAACACCGCTGATTTTACGTAGGGCGGTAAAGGCTTCGGCGTAGCCATCAAGTCCACCGACGCCAGCGGGTACAAAGGCTCCAGCCGAGTCGTTCATGCCGATCAGCGGGATACCTTTCTCTCCGGCCATGTACATCATGCGGGCAAGTTTCTGCCCGTTAGTGGCATCAATAGAACCAGCGCGGACAGTAAAATCATGGCCGTAAAGGGCGACATCACGCCCTCCGATATTGAGGATACCGGTCACCAGTGAAGCCCCGTCAAGGTTCTTTCCCCAGTTTTGGAACAGGATGTTCGGATCATTGTCAGTGAGGACTTTGATTCTCTCCCAGACAGTCATACGTTTTTTAAAGTGTTGCTTTTCAATCTGGCCGACGGCAACAGAATTAATCGGACGCTGAATGAGGTCATAACCTTCTTTCATGACCTCTTCATAGCCACCAGCCTTACCGGCGATTTCACCAGGTATGGTGAACTCGACCTCTTCAGCTGTTACGAGTGGATTTTGCAATGAGGGCTTGATTTTGTTTTTTGACATCTTGGACATCCCTTTACAAAAAAATAATGAGTGTGGATCTGGCTTAGAAACAATGTGGTTGAGCCAGACGAGCAGCAAAAGTTTTACGAAAATATACTGGTGAAGCTGCAAGGCTATCGGATTAGTCTAAAACACTGTTTTTTACACAGGCTAACAAACAAAAATCTGGACAAATTGTCAAGAAAAATTTTATTTAGGATAAAAAATTACAGGTTGAGTTTAAAAAACATTTGTCTGAATCCTCATGATGTGGCCTGAGCAGTTCTGTAATGCTCCTTTGTCGCTGGTCTTAATTCGCAAAGACTCCCGATAAATAAGGGGAAACTACAGCTTAGTGGATAAATTAATTATTAATATTCAGAGACTTTCGGGCTCAATAGTTTCTGCGGAGTGGAAGCTATAGCCTGATGATTCCAGCCCTCTTCAGATGTGTTGTCTTTTGTTTTATTTGAACGTTTTTTTATATTCGTACTGAAATTTATTGTTCAATAGCTTTGACCTTCTTGGTGTTTGAGTAAGTTAAATTCAATCCACTAGAACATCAGCAAATATGGATTAAATAATAATTAATGCGTTAAAAGGGAATCCAGTGTTGATTCTCCTATAGATAGGTGTAGAATTTATGCGAGTTGTCTGATTGATAAAAGATAACAAATTCAGTCATTTAATTTACAATTACTGAGGAGGTTGCGATGAAAACTTTGCTTTGCAGGCATAAGATTTTACTAACAATTATTTTACTACTGGGGTCTGTATTTTTTTCCGGTCAGGTTGTCGCTGCTGAGGTCAGTGAAGATACCGATGCCTGTATTGGTTGCCATTCGGTGGTGACTCCGGGAATTGTGAGCGATTGGCAAAAAAGCCTACATTACAAGGTAAGTCCAACGGAAGGGTTACTGAAAGACAGTATTGAACGCCGGATCTCAGCGGAAAGTGTCTCCGAAGGATTGGCTGAAACGGTTGTTGGTTGTGCTGAATGCCACATGATGAATTCTGGCAAACATCCCGATAGCTTTGAGCATAACGGTTTTACTATCCACACGGTTGTTTCTCCGGCTGATTGTGCCACCTGCCACCCGACAGAGGTGACAGAGTTTGCCGACAATTTAATGGCGGAAGCCTATGCCAGCTTGATGAACAATCCCACCTATGCACACATGATTGATAGTACCAACGGAAATCATGAATTCGACGAGGGTGCCATGAACTTTCATGGTTCCGACCCCCTCACTGAAGCAGACTCATGCCTCTCCTGTCATGGAACTGACGTAAAGATAATCGGCGTTGAGACGCGTGAAACTGATATGGGTGAAATGAACTTTCCCCAGTTGTCGAATTGGCCGAACTCGGGCGTCGGACGCTTGAATCCGGATGGTAGTGTCGGAGCATGTTCTTCCTGCCATATGCGCCATCAATTTTCTATCGAAGTCGCACGTAAGCCATATACCTGTGCTCAATGTCACAAAGGCCCAGACGTTCCAGCGTATAAGGTTTATTCTGTCAGTATGCACGGTAATATCCAAAAGTCGGTGGATAAAAACTGGGATTACAAGGCGGTTCCCTGGACCGTTGGGAAAGACTTTAATGCGCCAACCTGTGCGGTCTGCCATGCCAGTGAAATTGTTGATGAAAACGGCGAAGTTTTGGTCAAGCGATCACACCGGTTCAACGATCGACTGCCCTGGAGAATCTTCGGCCTGCCCTATGCGCATCCGCACCCAATTGAGGCGGATACATCAAATATTGTCAACAAAGGCGGACTGCATTTCCCGACGGAGTTGACAGGCGAACCGGTCAGTAAGTTTCTTATCAGTCAAGAGGAGATGGATAAGCGTCAGGTGAACATGGAAGCGGTTTGTTCCGGATGCCATAGTTACCAATGGATTAAAGGACATTTTGCCCGGTTGGATAAATCAATTGAAACAACCAATCATATGACCCTGCAAGCAACAAAAATTCTCAGTCAGGCTTGGGCCGAAGGATTGGCTGAAGGAATTCCTCAGGGCGAAAATCCGGTGAATGAAGCGATCGAGTTGAAATGGGTTGAACAGTGGCTGTTCTTTGGCAATTCAACCCGTTTTGCCACAGCGATGGGGGGAGCCGATTACGGTGTCTTTGCTGATGGGCGCTGGTCTCAAACAAAAAACCTGCAGGAAATGTATGATTATCTCAAGTTTCTGAGGGCAACCAAGCCGCCGTTGAAAAACTGATTTTAGCTGCACATTTTAGCAGGAAGGCCGGTTGTTATCTGACATAACCCGGCCTTTTATTTTTTTGCCAGGGCCCTGCGTTTTTGGGGTCGCTTCGTTGTTTGCTGATAGTCTTGTTGTCCGAATAGTTCCACGGCAACATCTTCCCGTCGACAAATTTTTAACGCTTCTAAAATATCCGTTCTGGAATCCGTTTGGTGATAAAGCAGTAGGGCTTTTTGTAGCTGTCTTTCTTTTGCTGAACGCGGAATATAAATAGTTTCACCACTGAAGGGATCTTTTCCCGAGTGGTAAATACAGGTCGAGAGGCTTCCCGGGGTGGGGGTGAAATCCTGAACCTGTTCTACTTTAAGCTGCTGTTGTTTGAGGTAAAGTGCCACTTCGATCATGTCATCAAGGGTACATCCCGGATGATTACTGATCAGGTAGGGGACGACTGATTGGCGTAGTCCAAGGTCCCGACTGCGCTTACGAAATTGATCAAGAAATTCTGTGAATACTTCAGCCCCCGGTTTGCGCATAACCTTGGTAACCCGACCACTGGTTGATTCGGGTGCAACTTTAAGCAACCCGCTGACATGGTATTGCAACAAATCGTCAAAATACTGTTGCTGAAAAGAGAGCAGATCATAGCGGATCCCTGAACCAATAAAAACATGTTTAACTTTTGGTTGCTGCCGAATTACCCTTAATACCTCGGTCGCTTTTTTATCGTCAGTGTTCAGGTTATTGCACATGTCCGGGAACAGACAGCTCGGTCTACGACAGTTTTTTTCGGCGGCTGGATTGCCGCACCTGAGCCCATACATATTGGCCGTTGGTCCTCCGACATCGCTGATGGTGCCATGGAAATCATTTTGTTCTGCGATGCGGCTGATTTCATCAAGGATGGATTGCTGGGAGCGCGACTGAACGGTTTTGCCTTGATGGTGGGTAATGGCACAAAAAGCACAGCCGCCGAAACAGCCACGGTGGCTGGTAATTGAATGGCGGATCTGTTCGTAGGCCGGAATTTTCTGGTCATATTCCGTATGTGGTTGCCGGGTGAAGGGCAGGGCATAAATCGCATCCAGTTTTTTTTCACTCAAGGGTAGAGCTGGAGGGTTAACAAACAGATAACGGCTGCCGTGAGCTTGAATCAGTGTTTTAGCAGACCAGGGATTTTCCTGCAGGCTTGCCAGTTTAAAAGCCTCGTTATATCGATCCGTGTCAGTTGAAACCATTTCAAATGAAGGAAGCAGTACCGCCTTTTCTGAGGCTGTTTTTGAGAGAAATGCTGTTCCTTTTACATTACATAACTCTGAAATATGTGCTCCAGTATGGAGGCGCTGAGCGATCTCCAGCAACGCCGTTTCAGCCATACCGTAGAGGAGCAGATCTGCTTTGCTGTCGACCAGAATTGAGCGCCTGACTTTGTCATCCCAGTAATCATAATGAGCAAGTCGGCGCAGGCTGGCTTCAATCCCGCCAATAATTGTTGGTAAGCCTTTGAATATCCCTTTTACGGCCCCCGTGTACGCGATAACCGCGCGGTTTGGCCGTTTTCCAGCGATTCCCCCCGGCGTATAGGCATCATTGCGCCGGATTTTTTTTGCAGCCGTGTAATGGTTGACCATGGAATCCATGGCCCCAGCCGATATGGCTGCAAACAGGCGAGGACGACCCATAACCTTGAAAACAGTGGGGTTTTTCCAGTCAGGTTGGGCGATAATTCCAACCCTGTAGCCATGATGTTCCAAGAGACGGGCTAGGAGTGGGGTGCCGAATGCAGGATGATCTATGTAGGCATCACCGGTGACGAACAGAACATCCAGTTCGTCCCATCCTCGTTCTTCCATGTCCCGGTGATTGATCGGGAGAAAATTGTACGATTTTTTGTGTTTTTGATTCATAGAAATCATTCTGTCTGATGTTGACCTGTATATTGACAGTTGTTTCCGGCTCAGTCCAGCCTGTTGCGCTTTCCACTAGACTCTTTACCTTAAGAGGTTAGTCTGCAGTAAAGCGTACTTTATTAATTCAGTAGTAAAAAAAAACAAATAAATATGTAAAATCATCAACAATTACGGAAAGTTGCTTTTGTTGAAAATGCAACTGTCTCTGTTATAATTTGGCTTGACTATTCTTAAGGGCGAGTGTAAATATAACCGGATTTGTTACATATTTGTGGTTTTTTTCGTAGTCAAATTAGGTGGTGCATTGATGGTTAGAAACTTTTTCCATATGTATTACGATGGTTTTCGCTCCATGGTTGTCGGGCGGACTCTGTGGAAAATTATCCTTATAAAGCTGTTCATCATGTTTGCCATTCTGAAAGTCTTCTTCTTTCCCAATTTTCTAGCAACAAACTTTGATACAGATGCTGAGAGAGCAGATCATGTGCTGAAAAATCTGACCCAACCTGCAGTTGATAATCGTTAATTTGTTTATTGTCTTAACTCTGACTACACGGATAGGAGGAACAACGTGATCGAGCAGATTGATTTGACCATGGTGAACTGGGCACGTGCCACGTTCGCCTTGACGGCCATGTATCATTGGATATTTGTTCCGCTGACACTTGGTCTGTCTTTCCTTTGTGCATTTTTCGAATCAATTTATGTGCGTACTGGAAATGAGCAATGGAAGAGCTTGACCAAATTCTGGATGACTTTGTTCGGGATCAACTTTGCCATTGGAGTAGCGACCGGAATCATTCTGGAATTTGAGTTCGGCACCAACTGGTCAAACTACTCCTGGATGGTCGGGGATATTTTTGGTGCGCCACTGGCGATTGAGGGGATTCTGGCTTTTTTCCTTGAAGCAACATTTTTTGCTGTCATGTTTTTCGGCTGGAATCGGGTATCCAAGAAATTCCATCTCTTTTCAACCTGGATGGTCGCTGTTGGTTCCAATCTTTCCGCTTTGTGGATTCTGGTTGCCAACGGTTGGATGCAAAACCCGATCGGTATGAAGTTCAATCCAGACCTCGCGCGCTTTGAAATGCAGGATTTCTGGGGGTTGATTTCTTCTCCCGTTGCAATCAGCCACTTTGTGCATGCTACGAGCTCCGGTTTCCTGCTGGCCTCATTGTTTGTCGTCGGGATTTCCAGTTGGTACCTGCTGAAAAAGCGACATATTCAATTTGCCAAACGCTCTATTGCTGTTGCCTGTGTCTTCGGTTTATTTAGCTCTTTGTTTGTTGCATACACCGGTGATGAGCATGCTTTTATCACTGCACGTACACAGCCGATGAAACTGGCTGCCATGGAAGCTCTCTATGATGGTAAAACACCCTCTGGACTCGTTGCTGTCGGCTTGGTGAATGCGGATAAAAAGCCCGGCGATGATCAGGATGCTTTTTCCTTTAAGGTTGAAATACCTGGAATGCTGAGTCTGCTTGCCAAGCGTAGTTTCACGGGATTCGTTCCCGGAATTAATGATTTGGTTTTCGGTAACGCTGAAGAAAATCTGATAGGTGTTGAGGAGAAGATACGTCGTGGTAAGTTGGCTGTTGCGGGCTTAGGTGATTATAAAGCGGCAAAAAGTGCTGGGGAGCAACTTGCTGCCAGTAATGCTTTAAGTCTTTTTGATCAGCATCGTGATTATTTGGGCTATGGGTATCTTGAATCGGCAGAACAGGCAGTTCCTCCAGTGTCAACGGTTTTCTATTCGTTTCGAATCATGGTTGGTCTCGGGGTTTTCTTTATTCTGCTGTTCCTGGTTTATATCTACTTGCTTGAGAAACAACAGTTGGAAGACAAACCGACAATTCTAAAGCTGGGTGTTATTTCGTTGTTTCTCGGATATGTGGCTCAGCAGGCCGGCTGGGTTGTTACCGAAGTCGGTCGCCAGCCATGGGCCATTCAGGATATGCTGCCGGTCACAATTGCTCGGTCCAATCTGGACTCGGGTACTGTTGCTGTGACATTTTTCTTGTTCCTCGCTTTGTTCACCGCTCTGCTGATTGCTGAGCTTAGGATTATGACCAAGCAGATTTCAATTGGTCCGGAAGGAGATTAATCATGTTTGGTAGCCTTGACTGGTCAACTTTACAGCAATTATGGTGGCTAATTGTTGCCGTTGTTGGGTCTTTGTTTGTATTTCTGACGTTTGTCCAAGGGGGGCAAACTTTGATTCTGACTCTCCCGGGAACTGAAGATGAGAAAACCTTGATGGTGAACTCACTCGGTCGGAAGTGGGAATTGACATTTACCACTCTGGTTCTTTTTGGTGGTGCGTTCTATGCTTCTTTTCCGCTGTTTTACGCGTCCAGTTTTGGCGGAGCATACTGGGTGTGGATAGCAATCCTGTTCACTTTCATTATTCAGGCGGTCAGCTATGAATACCGCAAAAAGCCGAATAATTTTCTCGGTAAAAAAACCTATGAAGTTTTTATGTTTGTCAACGGTTCGGTCGGAATTCTTCTGATTGGTGCCGCAATCGGAACCTTTTTTACCGGATCGAATTTTACCCTGAATGAATATAATCTGGTGAAATGGACACATCCGCTACGTGGTTTGGAAGCGGCATTCAGCCTTTTCAACCTGAGCTTTGGACTGTTTCTGGTTTTTCTTGCGCGAACTCTTGGTGCTCTGTACCTGGCCAATAACTTAGCGCATGAGAGTTTAGTAGCCAGGCTAAAGAACTCTTCTTTTAATAACCTCCTGTGTGCGCTACCGTTTCTCCTCTATGTCCTGATCAGTTTAGTGCTGATGGATGGTTACGCGGTAAATCCAGCTGATGGCACAGTTACTATGGAAGCAAACAAGTATCTGAACAATTTATTGCAGATGCCACTGAATCTGATTTTGCTGCTGGCTGGCTTGGTGCTGGTTGTCCTCGGTGTGGTCATTAATCGTTTTACGGCATCGGTTCGTGGGATCTGGCCTTCTGGTCTGGGAACGGTTTTAACCTGTCTGGCAGTTTTTTTTCTGGCTGGTTATAACAACACCTCATTTTATCCATCAAAAGTCGATCTAGGAAGCAGCCTGACCATTTACAATGCTTCCAGCAGTCATTATACCCTGACCGCTATGTCTTATGTGGCGCTGTTGGTGCCGTTCGTTCTGGCTTACATCACTTGGGTGTGGAGGCAGATGGATAGTAAAAAATTGACTGTTGAAGAGCTTGCTGCCGACAAGAAAAGTTACTGAGAGGAAATAATATGTTGATATTAGCTTGGATAGTATTAATTGCCGTGTCTTATTATACTGCTGTGAAACTGCTAGGGAGCTGGGATTTGTTGTAAGAAGCACATTTTAAACCAATAAAAAGCCCCGTCTCATAAGAGCTCGGGGCTTTTTTTGATTCAGAAAGGTTGATTGCTTAACAGCAACTACCGCCACCCATGGTTGGGGCAATGGAGAACCCTTGGCCGTAGGCATTGCTGATGTAATCAATTTCATTTCCCTTGGTGTAGGGAAGAACATTTTCATCAATCATCAATTCAACTTCGTTAACTGTGTATGTTTGTTCTTCGTTTTTTGACTCATCCAGAGTCAATCCCAGGCTGGGGCCGCCTCAGCCAAAGCCTTCAAAAACAACCCGGAGAAATTTCCCCGTATGCTCCTTCATCAGTTCTTTAAACTGATCACGTGCCGTGTCCGTAATCGTTATCATCTTTTAGTTCTCCTTGGTTCTATTGTTGATTGTTCGAATAAAAATTGTTTGAATAAAATCTCAATGGCATATATTCATAAACGGTCACGCCGTTCATAACTAGCCTCAAGTAAAACCGCGGCTTGATGGAGTGCTGCAGCCTCCACCATCACCTAGTGCAGCGACAGATGTCAGAGACACTTTCCGGATTGCTGCTTGGTTACAAACCGGACAAGGGACCTCTGCCAGTGGTTTGCGTTGGATTTTCTCAATAATTTGACCACAATATTCACAGCGGTACTCAAAAATTGGCAACTTGCTTACCTCCTTGCGTGTCTTTATATATACAAAAATATATATCTTACTTTCTTGATCGATGGCAAGCCTAAAAATTATTAAAAAAACTGTTTCG
This sequence comes from Deltaproteobacteria bacterium, assembly GCA_026193235.1. Lineage (GTDB taxonomy): Bacteria > Desulfobacterota > Desulfuromonadia > Desulfuromonadales > Geopsychrobacteraceae > JAPHSA01. The sequence continues at coordinate 13,030 of JAPHSA010000098.1, forward strand.
TTGCAGGGTGGATTTGAATTAAGCTAGAAAAACAACGTTCTACTTAGATTGGAGGAATTCAATGGCAACAGATCTTATTTTGACGCGTAAGGAAAACCAGATTGGTTTTATTACGTTAAACCGTCCGGAAGCGATGAACACCTTTATTCCCGAATTTGCTGACCAGTTAGATCAGGCTTTGTGGGCAATGGAAAAAGATGATGACGTCAGGGTGATTGTTATCAATGCTGCTGGCAAGCATTTTTGCACCGGGATCTCCTTGGATCAGTTCAAGAATAAAACCCATCAGGAATATCGCAAACTTCTCTACGGTATTGACGCTTTTTATCATACCCTGGCGATGTTGAATAAGCCGACGATAGCTTCGGTTCAGGGCTTTGCTTTGGCCAATGGCGCTGGATTGTCTTTTGCCTGTGACATGACCGTTGCCGCCGAAGGTGCCACCTTTGGTACCACGGCTATCAACGTTGGCTTAATCTGCCTAGGTCCAGCGGCTCCAATGGTGAAAATTATAGGTAAGAAGAAAACCATGGAAATGGTTTTAACTGGGGACATGATCAATGCAGCAGAAGCAGAGAAACTGGGCCTCGTCAATAAGGTCGTGGCTGATGAAGACCTGGAAGCTGAAACTCTGAAACTGGCCGAGAAACTCGTCTCTAAAAGCCCGATTGCGCTACGCATTGGTAAAGAAGGGCTTAAACGCCTACAGGATGTTCCTTATCATCAGGGCCTCGACAGTATGGATGATCTGTTTGCCACTCTTTGTGCGACACAGGATGCTGAAGAGGGCGTCAAAGCTTTTCTGGAAAAGCGCGCTCCAAATTGGAAGGAATGTTAATTTTCTGGTGAATTGATGGACATCTCCTTGGACACAGGGCGACTCTGTTTTCTTTGTGTTCAAGGAGATTATCCGTAGCTTGAAACTGCACAATTTTACGCTCCCCCGGTCACTCATTTTCCCTGGTTTTTTTATTGCATTGATTCGGCTCCTTTGGCATCTAATCGCTACTAATTTGGTAACAAATTTATCAATTTGAAAACGGTATTTTTACGGTATTTTTAAAATTGTCGTGGATAATTTGTCGCTCACCACTTACTAAAAGGAGATAGCTATGCTGCGTGTGACAATTGTATTCTTGATGATGAGTCTGGCTGTAGGGTCTGTATTTGCCTCTGCCACCGAGCAAGGTGATGGAGCTCGTTTAAGCAGAACCTGTGCTGGTTGTCATGGAACCGATGGCGCTTCACCAGGGAAGGTGATTCCCATTATTGGTGGACAGGTTGAAAAATATTTGCAAAAAACGCTGGGCGAGTTCGCAGCTGATAAACGTCCTGGCGATGTTATGAGAAATCTGGCCAAGGGTTATTCTACAGTTGAGCAAAAACAGATCACGGCATATTTCATGGCCAGACCCTGGGTCAACACAAGTCACGCAGTCGCTTCGACCGCCGAGGCCAGTCTAGTGGCCAGCTGCAAAGGTTGTCACGGCAGTCAGGGTGAAGGGAAGGGCAGCTTTCCCCGGATAGCGGGACAGCATCCTGATTATCTCTATCTCGCATTGATGGAATATAAACAGGGTGAACGCACCTCAGGACTTATGAAATTAGTGCAGAAGCTGGATGAGACAACACTAAAGCAGATGGCAGCCTATTATTCCTCATTGAATTAAGGAGGGCAGGATGAAACGCAGAGACTTTATTAAATATGGAGCTGTCGGTCTTGGTGCTGTCAGCTTATGTGCCCCCAATGTTTTTGCGGCAGGCCATAACCGCCGCAGAGTTGTCGTCGTCGGGGGCGGTTATGGCGGTGCAACAGCAGCCCGTTATATTAAATTGATCGACTCCAGTGTCGAGGTCATCCTCATCGAAAAGAATGATCAATTTATTTCCTGCCCGATCAGTAACTGGGTGCTCGTCGGAATGAAGCGGATGAGTGATATCAGCTTTGGTTACCAGGGCTTAGCTGCACGTGGGATTCAGGTTATCAAAGATGAAATCATCGGTATTGATGCTAAGGCTGGTTATGTCCAGGGTAGAAAAGGAAAGGTTGAGTATGATCGTCTGATCGTCTCGCCGGGTATTGATTTCCGTTACGATCTGATCGAAGGGTTTGATGATGCGGCGAGGAAAATGTTCCCACACGCTTATAAGGCTGGGCCGCAAACGGTTCAACTGCAGCAAGAGCTGCAGGCGTTACAGCCTGGCGGAACGGTGTTGATGACTGTACCGGACAATGCCTATCGCTGTCCTCCTGGGCCCTATGAGCGGGCGAGTTTAATTGCCGATTACCTGCAGAAAAATAAAAAGGGTTCGAAGCTGGTTATTCTTGATCCACATCAGAAGATTGCTTCAAAAGGTAAGTTGTTCAAGGCGGCCTGGGATGCTTACTACACCGATATTATTGATTATCGAACGGAAGAAATTATTGCTTCTGTCGACGCAAAAAAGAAAACAATTTCTACCTACGAGGAAGAATTCAAGGCCGATGTGATTAATTTTATCCCGGATCAGAAAGCCGGTAAACTGGCATTTGATCTTGGTTTGATTCCAGAAAAGAAATTGTGGGCGCCGGTCAAGCCGCTGACTCTGGAATCAACCCTGGTTCCAGGTGTCCACGTTATTGGAGATGCAACGGATTCTCTGTCCAGTGGGCCGATGCCAAAATCCGGCTTTGTCGCCAACTCAATGGGCAAGGTCGCTGCCGCAGCAGTGGTTGCTGAATTGTCCGGTAAAAAAGCACCACTGCCATCGTTTGCCAATACCTGCTACAGCATGGTCAGTGGCACAGAAGCCATTTTTATCACTGGGGTCTATAAATATGATTTAGCGGCCGGTAAAAATATCAAAATCAAAGAGGCGTCAATAACGTCTCCAGGTCGGTCGGCTTATTATGGCAAATGTGCAGATGATTGGGCGACCAGTATCTGGTCCGATATGCTGAGCTGATTTGTTCTTAAAAAAACCTAGATGACAGGCCCCCTTCCATCTGAACCGGGGCCTGTTTTTTTAGCTGTTTTGATTTAGAGGAAGAGTCTGTAGGCAGGGTCATCGGTCTCCTCGATATAATGATAACCCAGATTGTCGAGGAAAAATTTGAGCTTATTCTCACTCTGATCAGGGATCTCAATGCCGATAAGAACGCGGCCAAAATCCCCGCCCTGGCTGCGGTAATGAAAAAGTGAGATGTTCCAGTCGGCGCCCATGTCAGCGAGAAAGCGCGTCAATGCCCCCGGGCGCTCTGGAAACCAGAAGCGGAACAGTCGCTCCCGAGCGGCTTCCGGGGATCGTCCACCAATCATGTAACGTAAATGGGTTTTAGCAAGTTCATTGTCAGTCAGGTCGATTGTCCGGTATCCGGCATCGTTCAACCGGCGTGAGAACTCCTCACCAGTCAGACCATTGCCAATGGAAACGCCCATAAACAGTTGGGCCTGCCGGCGATCGGCCAGACGATAGTTAAATTCCGTAATATTGATATTGTTCAGGACATGACTGCAAAAATAGCGCAGGGCTCCTGGTTTCTCCGGAATTGTAACCGCAAACAAAGACTCTCGCCCTTCACCCGTCTGCGTACGCTCCGAAACATAGCGTAAACGTTCAAAGTTCATGTTGGCACCGGAGTTTATTGTTGCCAGTGTCTGCCCGGTTATCCCACGGGTTTGAATATATTGCTTGAGACCGGCCATTCCAAGGGCTCCGGCCGGTTCGACGATTGAGCGGGTCGCCTGATAGATTGTTTTGATGGCTCCACAGAGTTCATCAGTGCTGACCCGGATGATTTCATCAACATGTTGGCGACAGAGATCAAAAGTCAATTTTCCAACCCGGCGAACTGCAACTCCGTCGGCAAAAATGCCAACCGACTCCAGGGTCACCCTTTTGCCTGATTTTAGAGATTGATACATTGCATCGCTGTCAAGCGGTTCGACGCCGATGACTTTGATGTCCGGCGTCAGCGCTTTAAGATAAACAGCGATCCCTGAGATCAATCCACCCCCACCAACCGGAACAAAAACCGCATCCAGCTTGCCAGCACTTTGACGGAGCAGTTCATCAGCCACGGTGGCTTGTCCGGCAATCACCAATTGGTCATCAAAGGGGTGAATATAAGTCATGCCGGTTTCAATCAACAGCTCCTGACAGCGTTCGGCCGCCTCGGAGTAATTGTCACCATGGAGGACAACCTCAGCACCAAAGGTTTTAACCGCATCAATTTTAATCTGGGGGGTTGTTGCGGGCATGACAATCAGCGCCTTTAATCCCAGTTTCTGGGCAGAAAAGGCGACTCCCTGGGCATGATTTCCAGCTGATGCGGTGATGACTCCACTCGCTTTTTCAGACTCTGATAAGTGAGCAATCTTGTTATAGGCCCCGCGCAACTTAAAGGAAAATATCGGCTGCAGGTCTTCACGTTTGAGCAGAATACGGTTATTCAGTTCAGATGACAGGTTAACCGCCAGCTCAAGGGGAGTTTCGATCGCTGCTTCATAAACCTTTGACGTTAGAATTTGCCGAATCATTTGCTGCATGGGGATTGCGGTTCCTTATTGAAGTTTAAATCTGTGCAGGTTGAAGAGCTTTTACTCCATGCCAACAAACAGTTTGATATATTGTAAGCGCTCATGGTCCTCCGGGGTGTCACTCTTGGATTGACTGAGCAAGCCTCTGAAATCACAGAGATTTTCATAGTTATGCTCCGCCATCCAGTCTCTTAGTTGCTGTTCCATGACACCGATCTGTTCCAGACCATTGAGAAACAGGGTTGAACAGATTTGCACGACCTTTGCCCCGGCCAGGAGCGCCTTAACCGCATCACGCCCGTCATGGATGCCGGTATTTCCTGCCAGGTCACATCCAGCTTTACCGGCGAGTAGAGATAGCCAGCGTAAACTGTAGCTGATTTCTGTGGGAGAGCTGTAAGGCTGGCCATGAATCAGTTTCAGGTTGTCAACATCGATGTCCAATTTATAAAAGCGGTTGAACAGAACCAGGCCGTCGGCACTTTTCCAGGTGATTTTTCCGACATCTTTATTTTTACCCAGCCAGCCGACACTATAAGCGGGGGCTTCGGCACGGTCGTGGGTGAGGCGATCAACAAAATTGGCAAAGGAGGTGAAGTAGGGACCAACTTTCATCGCGACCGGGATCTTCACCTTTTGCTTTACTTCATGGAGGATGCGCAAATAGCTATCGACAATGGAAAGTCCTTCCTCTTTGGCGCTGGTGGGCATGATACTGACGTTCAGTTCAATGGCATCGGCTCCGGCATTTTCCAGTTTGGTGGCATATTCAGCCCAGCGGCCACCTGAATCGCAGTTCATACTGGCGATAATCGGAATATCAACAGCTTTTTTTGATTGGCTGACCAGATCCAGGTATTGTTGCGGGCCAAGCTCCATGCCATAACCCTGGAGATAGTCGTAAGCTTCCCCATAACCCGAATAGTCGTCCGCATGCTCGCTGAGTGCCGCTGTCTCTGCAGTAATCTGTTCCTCGAAAAGCGACTTTAAAACCACCGCTCCAGCACCTGCTTCTGCGCATTTACTGACGCCCTCCACGGTGCCGGTTAAACTGCTGCTGGCAACGACAATCGGACTTTTCAATTGCAAGCCCATATAGCTGGTGGAAATATCGATCATTTCTACTCCTTTGTCTTTGTAGATGAATTTTAGGTTGTGAATAAAACAATTTTGCTGATTTTAGATTTAAGATAATAAAGGCCAATGATATACTTTCCAATATGAAAAAACTGCATGTTTTTAACTTCTGGGATCGGCTGCAGGCCGGGATGCTCAAAGACATTCTCGCCAAAGAGGGGATTGAGTGTATGTTACGCAATGATCAGCTCTCTTCAGCAGTCGGTGAAATTCCTTTTGTTGAATGTTGTCCAGAACTCTGGATTGTTGATGATGAGGCCTACCCGCGAGCCAGACTATTTCTTGACGCCTGGTTAAAAAATGAACCATCAGCACAAAATGCCTGGATTTGCGCCTCCTGTGGGGAGCACTGTGACGGACAGTTTGGTGCTTGTTGGGCCTGTGGCGCCCTCCACGATTAACAGATTAATACCATATCGTTATTATGATGACTAGAATTTGATCTGGGCGTAATAATTTACCTTTCTTCTATGCGCTCACTTGACCTGAACTCTCTCTTATCAATAGCATAAGCCAGAATCAATTTTAAACATCGGGAGAAACAACAGATATGCGAATCATTATTGATCAGGATTTATGTTGCGGCAGCGCAGAATGTATCAAAGTCTGTCCGGAGAAAGCGATCAGTCTGGTTGCTGGAAAGGCAGTTTTGGACGATACAAAATGTGATTTTGGTGGCCTGTGCCTTCCAGCCTGTCCCAAGGGTGCTATCGACTACGCAGAAGATGAGTATTCAGATTACGTTGGAGGCTGTGGCTTTTAGCCGCTGAACACCTCTTTTAGTCCTTCCTTTTAGCTTTGGATTTTACACATGATACTTTCCGGCAAGGAAATAGAAGCCAGGATCGATGGTGATATTATCATCGACCCTTATGACAAGAACCGGCTGAATCCCAACAGTTATAACCTGTCGCTGCACGATGAACTGATCGTTTACAGTGACGAGCTGCTGGATATGAAAAAAGATAACCCCTATCGCCACATCACCATCCCCGATGAAGGTTTGGTCCTTGAGTGTAATCGCCTCTATCTCGGGCGCACAGTTGAGTTTACTGAAACTCAGGGATTGGTGCCGATGCTGGAAGGCCGCTCTTCCGTCGGCCGGCTCGGGCTTTTTATCCATGTCACGGCAGGGTTTGGTGATGTTGGGTTCAAAGGTTTCTGGACGTTGGAGATATTCTGCGTACAGCCCATCAGAATCTACTCTGGAGTTGAAATTTGCCAGATCTATTACCACACCCTTGAAGGGGACTATGAGAATTATGTCAGTGGTAAATATCAGAATAACCGAGGGATTCAGACGAGTCTGCTGTTTAAGGATTATCAGAAATGATCCCTTCAGAAACCAGAGATATTGATATGACCGAGACCCAAGCGATTCCAGAAACAATCTATCTAACAGACTATAAAACTCCAGCTTATCTGGTTGATCAGCTTGAGCTTTCTTTTGTTCTTCAGGAAGATGCGACGCGGGTCGTATCAATTTTACAGCTGGTCCTCAATCCTGATCGCAACGGGATCTCGGAACCATTGGTTCTGGATGGTGAACAGCTTGACCTGCTGCAACTGAAACTTGATGGTCGGGTTCTGACAGCAGAGGAATATAAGCTTGCTGAAGAGTGGCTGCAGATTTCTGATGTGCCTGGAAAATTTACTCTGGAAGTTCACACACAGATTGATCCGCTGAACAATGCCTCCCTCGAAGGCCTGTATCTTTCCAGTGGTAATTTTTGTACCCAGTGTGAAGCCCAGGGATTTCGTAAAATCACCTATTATCCTGACCGGCCAGATGTGTTGTCCCGTTTTCAAGTCCGCATTGAAGCAGATAAAAAATACCCGGTCCTCTTGAGTAATGGAAATCTTCTGAAACAGGGTGATCTGGAGAATGGTCGTCACTTTGCGCTCTGGGAAGATCCATTTCGCAAACCGAGTTATCTTTTTGCCCTGGTCGCTGGAGATCTGGTCTGTCTTGAGGATCATTACATCACTCAATCGGGTCGTGATGTGCTGTTACAGATTTATGTTGAAGAACGCAACAGCAACTATTGCGACCACGCCATGATATCACTGAAGAAATCGATGCGCTGGGACGAAGACACCTATGGTCTGGAGTATGATCTGGATCGCTATATGATCGTCGCTGTTGATGATTTCAATATGGGGGCGATGGAAAATAAAGGGTTGAATGTCTTCAATTCAAAATATGTTCTGGCCCATCCAGAGACCGCTACTGATAGTGATTATCTGGGGGTGGAATCAGTCATCGCCCATGAATATTTTCATAACTGGACGGGCAACCGGGTGACCTGCCGGGACTGGTTTCAGTTGAGTCTTAAGGAGGGTTTGACAGTTTTTCGTGATCAGGAATTTTCTGCCGACATGAACTCTGCGGCGATTAAACGGATTGATGATGTGCGGATTTTGCGGCAATTTCAATTTCCTGAGGACGCCGGACCGATGGCGCATCCTGTCCGACCATCTGCCTATGTTGAAGTTAACAATTTTTATACCACGACAGTTTACAACAAGGGCGCAGAAGTCATCCGCATGATGCAAACTCTCCTCGGAAGGGAACAGTTTATTGCCGGGGTGCAACTTTATCTTAAACGTCATGACGGGCAAGCAGCGACTTGCGACAATTTTGTCGCTGCAATGGAAGAGGCCGGACATATTGATCTGACAGTCTTCAAACGTTGGTATTCACAATCCGGAACCCCGGTTGTCACTATTGAGCAGGATTTTGATGCTCAGCAACAGATGCTAAACTTGAAAATCTCCCAATATTGTCCAGCAACTCCTGGCCAGGAAGAGAAACAGCCTTTTTCTATCCCGTTAGTTCTGGGTTTTATTGATCATGGTGGTCAGGATGTTGCCCTGCAAGCCAGCAAAGATAACCCCGCCCCTGTGCCCAGAGTACTGAATCTCACTGAACAAACTATGGAACTTTCTTTTGTCGGCGTGAAAGAACGGCCAATTTTATCGCCTTTAAGGGGCTTTTCCGCCCCAGTCAAAGTGCAGTGTGATTTCAGTGATGATGACCTGGCTTTTCGCATGGCCCACGACAGTGATTCCTTCAACCGCTGGGAAGCTGGACAGTCTCTCGCGGTGAAAGAATTACTGCGTATGTACGATCATTATGAGCAAGGTCAGCCAATGTCGTTGCAGGACTTGTTTGTTCATTCCTGGGGCAAGGCTTTAGCCGACGAACAAGCCGACATGAGCCTGTTGACCCAACTACTGACCTTGCCGAGTGAACAGTATCTGGCAGATCAACTGGAGACCTATAATCCACAGATTATCAGAATCGTGCGCGATCGGGCTCTGCGGCAGCTGGCTGAAGCGCAGGCTGATCGCTTAATGCAGCTTTATCATCGCGGATCAGCGGAAGAGGGTCCCTATTCGTTGACCCCTGAGGCCATTGGCCGCCGGAATCTGAAAAACTTCTGTTTGACTCTTTTACTGGAGTTGGACAGTCCTGATGCGATCGCTCTTTGTCTCAATCAATATCGTTCTGCTACGAATATGACGGATCGTTTGGCAGCATTCGCCTCGTTGGTTGACAGCGGGGCGGTGGAACGCCAGGCAATAGTTGCGGATTTTCATCAACAGTGGAAGCAACACCCTTTGCTGATTGATAAGTGGTTCAGCGTGCAGGCCTTGGCACATCATGATGAAACCTTCGATGACATTGAAAAACTTTTGCAACATCCCGATTTCAGCTTGGCCAATCCCAATCGCGCGCGGGCCCTGTTGGGGGCATTTTATCAGAATCTTGCGGTGTTTCACCGTCAGGACGGGCGCGGGTATCGTCTCCTGGTTGACCAGATTATCCAACTCGACCAAAGCAATCCCCAGGTTGCAGCCCGGATGGCAGCGCCGTTGACACGCTGGCGGCGGCTTGAGGCAAAACGACGTGAATTGTTAAAGCAGGAGTTGACGCTGTTGCAGCAAAGTAAGCTGTCCCGTGATCTCTATGAAATTATCAGTAAAAGTTTGATCTAGTTGTCGAAGCAGCACAGGAATGGAGACTATGAAAAATGACTGACTATACCATTGTCGGTACGGGAGATATTGGCTTCCGCGTTGCCCGTGAACTTGTCAAGCAGGGTCAACAGGTTCAGGGCACCGTGCACTTTGAGGAGAAGGCGCCGCTGCTTGAAGGTGCAGGTGTCAAAGCTCTTGTGGCAAATTTTGATTATCAGGAGAATATCCCTGAAATACCTCTGAATGGGCAGAAACTGTTTTACTTTATGCCGCCTCAAGGGGGCGGGTCGAGTGATTACCGGATGCTGAACTTTTGTCGTCAATTATCAGCTGATAACTGTCCCGCAAGAATTGTCTACATGAGTACCAGTGGAGTTTACGGTGATTGTGGCGATCAACTAGTTACCGAAGAAACTCCGATTAATCCGCAAACCAGTCGCGCAAAGCGGAGAGTCAGTGCAGAGGACCAATTACGGGCGCAAGCACAAAGGCTCGGTTTTGATCTGATCATTCTCCGAGTCACGGGAATTTATGGTCCCGGACGCCTGCCACTCGCGCAGTTGAAAAAAGGTCATGAAGTTATGCGTCCGGAAGATGCTCCAAGAACCAACCGAATTCATAGCTTGGATCTTGTGACCATTTGTCTCGCAGCCATGGACCGTGGAGAACCGGGGGACATTTTTAATGTTTGCGATGGCGAGGAAAGCAGTATGAGCGATTACTTTATGGCGGTAGCTAAAATGCACGATTTGCCACAGCCGCACCAATTGAGCCGAGCGGAGGCCGAAAGAAAGATGAATCCGCTGACGTTTTCTTTTCTCAAGGAATCACGGCGCATGTCGAATCGGAAATTATTGGAAAAGCTGGGAATTGAATTGCGTTATCCGACTCTTGAAGAGGGTTTGAAAGCCTGCCGGGGTTCTGTATGATCCCTGACCTGACGGCTACGGTCGTAAAGCCGGTTTCTGGTTTTACTCGTGGGTTCAGTTATCCCTTGCGGGCGGCCAGGTTTTTTGGTCGCAATCCGGGGTTGATGAAATATCTGGCAATCCCTTTTCTTATTAATCTTGTGGTGTTTTCGGCGACAGTCTATTTCGGGCTTGATCTTTTTCAGGGCATGCTGGATGCCTATGCTCCCGGTACTGAGGTCTGGTACGGTGTCATCCTTTATTATTTTGCCTGGACCATTGCGCTTCTTCTGACAATGGTGCTGGTTTTCTTTTCTTTTACCCTGATTGGTAATTTGATCGCTTCTCCCTTCAACGAATTGCTCTCTGAGCGTGCTGAGGTGTTACGTTTTGGTGCTTTGGATGAGGAGCGTTTTTCATTTGGGCGTTTTTGGTCGGAAGCTAAATACGCCGTTGCTGTTGAGCTTAAAAAGATGACAGCTTTTGCCCTCTGTATGCTGTTGCTGTTTGGTATTAATTTTATCCCAGGAATTGGTTCGTTGATTTATGCTGTGTTAGTTCCAGCTTTAACGTTGTTTTTTCTGGTTGTTGAATACCTGGCATTTGTCTTGATGCGTAAACGAATGACCTTTGCCCAGCAGCGCCGTTATATTTTTAAGCGCCCTATTCTGATGACCGGTTTTGCCTGTGGTGTGTTTTGTCTTTTAGCCATCCCCTTTGTTCAGTTTTTTTGCATTCCTCTGGCTGTTGTCGGGGCAACGTTACTCTGGTGTGATTTTCCCGCTGAGGAGAAAGTCTGATTCTCAGAGAAATATTAACTGTTTATAAAATTAATGTAAGTTCATAGTTGCCGTTCGATTTGATCTGGGCTAAACTGTCGAACTGAAATTGTTTCGCCTTTCATCGCTTGTTTGCTTTTAGGAGATTTCATCCTCATGAGTGCACCTGGGAAAACCAAGTTTCAGATTGATTTGCGCCGGCATTTACGCGAGCACTACGTCAACGATAATCTGACCCATCTGATTTGTGAGATTGCTGAAGCCTCCAAATATATTATTAACTCCATTCGTACTGGTGACTTGGGGGTGGCTGGTACTTCTAATCTTTACGGTGAAAAGCAGTTAGCTCTTGATGTTTTAGCTGACCGGATCTTGCGTAAGCGGCTTGACCATTCGCGTGTGGTCGCCAACATGATGTCGGAAGAAATGGATGAAATTATTCCGATTTCTCCTGACTGTAACGGTAAGTATTCCGTTGCTTTTGATCCTTTGGACGGCTCATCTCTGGTTGATGTCAATCTCGCAGTAGGGACGATTGTTTCTATTTTTGAGGGTTGTGACCTTTTACAGGCCGGGCGTAATCAGGTGGCCGCGGTTTATGTCCTCTACGGACCCCGGACGACTTTGGTTTACAGCGTCGGTAAAGGGGTTCATGAGTTCGCAATGAATACCCTGATGGAATTTACACTGTTGCGGGAAAATCTGACCATCGAGACTCAAGGGCACCTTTATTCTCCAGGCGGTCAGCGCAATCTTTACACTCCAGGAGTTGAGGCTTATATCAATACCCTTGAGGCGCGGGGGGTTAAGCTCCGTTACAGTGGCGGTTTTGTGCCGGATATCAATCAGATTCTCTTGAAAGGGAATGGAATATTCTTTTATCCACATCTCAAAAATCAGCCGAAAGGTAAATTGAGGTTGCTGTTTGAGCTGAGCCCGATGGCTTACCTGATTGAGCAGGCAGGTGGTGCTGCATCAAACGGCCGTCAGCGGATTCTTGATTTAAAACCGGAACAGATCCACGAGCGTTCACCAGTTTTCATTGGTTGTAAAGAAGATGTTGCTCTGGCAGAGGAATACATCCGTAAGCTAGAAGACCCAGCGGCTGAGATAAAAGAAAAAAAAGCCCCAACGAAGGTTGTTCAATCGGCGTAACTGTTGACGGGCAGGTCAGCTGCTGTCAGATCCAATAGATATCACACGCTGCATCGCAGGAGGGGGAGTTGTGCAGCTAATACCCTGTGCATTGGCTGCTACAATTATCGGGCTTATCTTGGCTCCGATCTACGGTTTTCCACTCGTTCCAGGCTGGCAGATTGTCTCTCTCAGCCTTCTTCTTTCTTTTCTGCTTCATAAATATCCCAGGCTTGTTCTTGCTTTGCTTGTTTTCGTTTTTTTTCTGGTTGCGAACCTTCGCTATACAGTTTTGCTGTCCCCTCCTGAGGATGTTGTTCGGATCGATCAGCTGACAGGCAAGGTGACATTGACGGGCAGGGTGAATGATGTCCGGCAGCTGACTGATGGCCGCAGTCGCCTTGACCTCTCCGTTGAGTCTGTCAGTCACAAATCTAAAACGGTACGCATCAATACCTCCATAGCTGTCCGGCTCTATCTTGAAACGGGAACCGATCGGTTTTTGCCCGGGGATCTGATCCGTTGCAAAAGCAGACTGCGTAAACCCCGCCTTTTTGGCACGCCGGGTGAATTTAATGGGTCACGTTACCTGGCGAGCCAACGGATTGATATGACCGCCTGGGTTAAATCGTCTGAGCAGATAGAGTTGCTCTCAAGTCAAGCGAATGCCCCTGGACGAATGGTCAGCCGATGGCGCCGCTCTCTCGCTAAAACGCTGCAATCAACGCTGTCGGAAACCCGTGCGCAACTTGCCCGGGCCTTGTTGCTAGGGGAGGGGAAGATTATTCCAGCTGAGGTGCGTACAGTACTTTCAAAAAGCGGTATCAGCCACCTCTTTGCCATATCCGGACTGCATCTCGGTCTGATCGCTTTACTCAGTTACCGACTCCTCTTGTCTTTCTATTGTCGCTTCCCGCGGTTGCTTGAATGGCATCCGCCGCAAAGACTGCTACCGGTCATTATCGTGCCATTATTATTTGTCTATTTGATGTTTACCGGTGATGCTGTTTCTACCCGACGTGCCTTTGCTATTGTCGCCCTGGGAGCTATTTTTCTCATTTGGAGGTATTACGTAAACCCTCTAAAACTTCTCATCTCACTGGCGCTGTTGTCACTTATAGTCAATCCCTTGCTTCTGTGGCAAGCGGGTTGGCAACTCTCCTTTGCTGGGGCCGCTGGAATCATCGTCTGGAGACCCTGGTGGCAAAGTAAAAAGATAAGCACATTACCGGTGTGTCTGCGTTATCCGGTACAGCTGATGCTGGTGTCTGTAGCGGCGATGTTGACAACCCTGCCGCTGGTGTTAATGAATTTCCATCTTGTGGCGCCTGCTGGAATGCTGGCTAATTTCATCTGTGTCCCCATAGTCACTCTTTGTGTTGTACCAGCCGGATTGCTGGGTTTATTGCTTTTTCCTGTTCTCCCTCAGCTGGCTGAGGTGATCTTTCAATTTTGTGGTGGGCTGCTGGAGTTTCTTCTGCGGTTCGCCGAATGGTTTATTGCAATTCCAGGTTTTGGAGGGGAGACCCTGTTTCTGTCGTGCTGGCAATATCTGGCGGTTGGGGTTCTTGTTTTATCATTGTTCCTTCAGCCTCAACTTCAATTAGTAAAAAAACGCATGTTTGTCGGCATTCTATGTTTATCCGGGGCTGTCGCGCTCTGGCAACTGCCACTGGGATCAACTGTTCCCGTCTCTTTGACGATGTTCAGCGTCGGGCAGGGAGAATCATTGCTGCTACAAAATCTACAAGGCCAAGCGGTTCTGATAGATGGGGGTGGATTATACAGCCCGCGCTTCGATGTTGGTGAGCGCTTGCTCGCCCCAGCCTTGGGTGAATTGAAAGTCGACCACCTGGACGCTATGGTATTGACTCACGATCATCCGGATCATCGTAAGGGACTTATTTATCTGCTTGATAATTTTCCAGTCAGAATGTTTTACAGCGGCCACCAATTAAACGACTTACACCCGTCATTAACGGATGCCCTGCGCCGAAACGCAGTTCCTCTGGCCAACCCTGGAACCGGTTGGAGCCGCTTGTCGTTCTGGGAGCAGGGTGATTTGCTTATTCATAACGGCTCCACCCCGGGCTTCAGCGAAAACGATCAGTCTTTGACGATGTATCTGCGGGTTGACCAGGATGAAGGTCTTCTGTTGACCGGGGATCTGGAGCAGAATGGAATTCTCAGGCTGCTTGAAAGCGGATTGCCTGGCCCGGTCTCTTTACTCAAAATACCGCATCACGGGAGTAAACACTCCTTTACCGACAGACTTGTTAATCTGCTTAATCCTGGTCTCTGCCTGGTATCTGTCGGTTATCAGAAC
>JAPHSA010000045.1 GCA_026193235.1 Deltaproteobacteria bacterium
CCCATTCCAGGTTTAAATCACCACTTTTTTCAGTAATTTCTGAAACCGCAAGGATTTCAAGATCGTCAATAATGCGGTTGCCGTTGCTGTCCGCCCAGTGCAAGGGCTTAACCTGTAAGCGCCCCGTGGTTTCCAGAGCAACCGCAGAGTGTTGCCCATCCGGATTAGCAATAACTTCACCTACAATCTTGAGTTCGGTATCAGCAGGATTTTCCAGTGCGACTTCAAGGAGATAATAAACATTAAACGCTTGAGCCGGGCTCCTGAATATCCAGCGCGCTCCAGCGGCCCGAGTCTCAACACTTGAAGCCACGGGTTCGGACTCAATCAAGCGCCAACCAGCTGGAAACTTTTCTTTTAAAATCATTCCTTTAAGCGGTTTTTCACTGACAATCTGGACTTGAATCAGTATCCGGCTGCCTGGTGCGGCATATTCTGGGACAATGCGTCTAGCCTGTAAAACAGGTACGGCAGGAGAACTGTATTGCTGTAACAGAAACAGGAAGACAGCCAAGACAACTGTGCCGAGAACAAGGAGATAAACCAGGTTCTTCTTAACTGTTGTCCCAGAAGAGATGTCGTCAAGAGACACATCCAAGGAAGATTCTTTTTTTAGAATCTCCTCAAGTTCCACTTCTAAAGATTCTGCTAATTTTAATGCGTTATCACGACGGATAGTTGGATAACGGTTATTCTCCCAACGCGAAACGGTGTCCGTCGTCACGCCGACAACCTTCGCCACATAGAGTTGTGTTAAACGCTTCTCTTCCCTTATTTTGCGAACGCTAAGTCCATCTATGGCAACAGATTGAGATTGTAGTGATTCCATAACAACCCTTGAAAAACAAATAGTTTTAAGAGTCTAGCAGAGTGCATGCAACGCTGTAAATAATCGAATTTCAGCCAACTCACCTATCAAATTGTTTTTCCCATGGCCCCACATAACTTACTAAAATCATATAGATTGAAATCGACATCTGCCGACATCCTACGCGATGTCTGATGAAATGCCTCTAAAAATATGAAATATTCCAAACATCGAGCTTGCGGATTGAAAACACACAAACAAAGGAGGATTAACAAATGAAAAAGCTTCTGACTCTATGCGTTACTCTGATTTTAGTCTCTTCAGTCGCCACGGTCGTCATTGCCACAACAAACGGCCCCCCAGAGATCAAGTTCACGCCCAAAATGGGCACTGTCACACTTGATCACACAGCCCATCAAGCCTTGACCGATTGTGCAACATGCCACCACACCGGTGAATATGCGCAGTGTAAAAGCTGTCATGGCGTCGACCCAAATGCGCCGGCAGCAAAGGTTGCTTTTCACAATTTATGCAAAGACTGCCATAAGGAAATGAACAAAGGTCCGTCAAAATGTAAGGAATGTCACGTCAAATAAACTGAGGCATCACTCCGTTTCTCAGTAAGGGCAGACTTAATAGAAGTCTGCCCTTTTTACACTGTAAAAATTTTTATATTATTTTTATTTATTTAGTTGACTTTAATTTTAATTCACTTATAATAGCTTCAAAGGTAAGAAAGCTCTCTCTCAAGAAAGTTTTTGCCCCGTGTTCTCCCTCCTGACGCGGGGCTATTTTTTTACCCCTTCCCCTTGTCTCAGACTTCTCACTTATCGATAATAAAGTTAACTCTTATTGATCATGGAGAAGTAATGTCAGAAAAAAAAACTAAGCCACTGAACCATCTGCAGCATGAGAAAAGCCCCTATCTGCTTCAACATGTACATAATCCTGTTGACTGGTATCCCTGGGGCGATGAAGCTCTCAACAGAGCGCAAACAGAAAATAAGCCGATCTTTGTCTCCATCGGCTATTCCACCTGTCACTGGTGTCACGTTATGGCGCATGAATCATTTGAAGACAACCAGGTAGCAAATAAACTGAACCAAAATTTCGTTTCCATTAAAGTTGACCGTGAAGAGCGTCCCGACATAGACGCCGGCTTCATGCATGCCTGTCAGTTAATGAACGGTCACGGTGGATGGCCGTTAAACCTGTTTCTGACTCCTGCCGGAAAACCCTTCTATGCGCTTACCTATGCGCCGACGCATACCCAGGGGCAGCACCCCGGATTTCTTGAAATCATAGATAAAATTGCCGAACTTTGGGAAAGACAACCAAACAACCTGATTCATGCAGGACAACAGTTGGCGACAGCTATTCAGGAGATGGAATTCCACTCAAACGAGGAAGACCTTAAAGAGGACATACTTCTCAGAGCTGCAGATAACTATCGAAAGCTCTATGATCAAGAGCATGCGGGATTCGGTCAACCACCCAAATTTCCTCAGCCACATAATCCGGCTCTCCTCATAAGACTTGCGCAACGGTTTGCTGATCCCAGCCTAGAGCAGATGGCCCTGCAGACGTTAAGAAACATTGATCAGGGGGGGATTACGGATCAAATCGGTGGTGGAATGCACCGTTATTCCGTTGATGAGCGCTGGCTAGTGCCTCATTTTGAAAAAATGCTCTATGATCAAGCCTTAATCGGCGATGCCTATCTCGATGCCTGGCAAACCACCGACGACAGCTACTATAAATATGCTGCTGAAAACATATGTGATTATGTTTTACGGGAGCTACAACACCCGGGTGGAGGTTTCTACTGTGGTGAAGATGCAGATTCCGAAGGAATTGAGGGGACCTATTATCTCTGGACCCTAGAGGAACTTGAAACATGTTTAAAAAACAGTGAAAAAGATATTTTTTCAGATATTTACAATTTAACAGCTCAAGGAAATTTTGAAGGAAAAAACATTCCTCACCGCGTCCTGCCACTCCGTCATTTCGCTAAAAAATACCAGCTGAGTGAAGTTGAATTAAGCAATCAGCTAGAAAAAATGAAATCCAAATTACTTTTGGTGCGCAACCAACGCCCTCACCCACACCTGGATGTTAAAATTCTCACTGGATGGAATGGGTTGATGATTGCGACCTTGGCACGCGCAGGTTTCTTAATGAAACGTGCTGACTATCTTGCAGCAGCTAGAAATGCGCTCGGCTTTATCCGCCAGAACCTCCTGATTCAGGGGAAGCTAAAACGCCGCTACTGTGCCGGAGAAACCTCAATCGCTGCGTTTCACGAAGACTACGCTTACCTGATTCGTGGGCTAATTGAGCTTTTCCTTGCTGATTCTAACCCGGAAGATCTTGAGCTTGCCCTCATATTAACAGACAGCTGTGATCAATTATTCGCAGATGGCGAGGGAGGTTTTTATGATGCGACAGCGGCGTTCTCTGAGGGGATGGGCCGTGGGCGCAATAAGCAGGATGGCGCTGTCCCGGCTGCAGCCTCAGTAACGGCTCACAATCTGATTCGCTTGGCAAGATTGACGGGGGAAAACGGGTTAGAGGAACAGGCTCGTAAACTACTGAGACTCCATCTCTCCCACGCAGATCAGCATCCAACAGCTTTTGCTTTGCTTTTACAGGCGCTTGACCTGACCCTCTCAGACCAGCTCAGCTTGCTCATCGTCACTCC
This sequence comes from Deltaproteobacteria bacterium, assembly GCA_026193235.1. GTDB lineage: Bacteria > Desulfobacterota > Desulfuromonadia > Desulfuromonadales > Geopsychrobacteraceae > JAPHSA01. Next base: position 3,510 of record JAPHSA010000045.1, read on the forward strand.
CAATCACAAAGCCACGGAGGAGTGGCTGGTATTGACTCGGCAGTTCCGCCCGCAAATGACAACAATTATAACCAGCGAACCACAAAAACTTTCTACAATTTTACCTTCCATAGCCGGCAGAAGGGCTATAGAAGAACAGACTACGGCCTGGTTCTGTAGCGCAAAAAGTTGCCTGGAGCCCGTAACCCAGCCGCAAGAACTGAAACAGTTACTCGCAAACTATGCCCCCTTAAAAACTTTCAGCAAATGAGGCACTAATTGTTTTTTGCGAGAGAGAACGCCCTTCAAACGATAAAGGTTTTCCGCTTCTTGCGGATAACCAATAATAAAAGGCAATTCGTTTGGCCCTGCGGTTACCAGCAAACTGGTCTCCATGACGATATCAGTGACTAATAAAGCAGCCAATTCATAACTTTTCTCTTCGCGTATTCTTTTCAACTCAGCCGTTAATTCCTCCTGGCGTTGATAAAAAGTATGGAAATTAACCACTTCAACCTGACCCAGGCCAAGGACATGATCATTCACTTGGTATTCTTTAAAATCTGTCAATATCAATTTTCGCGCTGGCGTACCACTGGCCATTGGGCTGCCGGCAGAAAAGAGCTGTGAACCAAAATGCTGATGCTCTAACCCTGAAAGCCCTTCCAACCAGGGAACCAACTGACGATCAACCGTTGTTGCCGTCGGTGATTTCAAGATAACCGTATCGGACAGCAAACCCGCCAGAAGCAATCCGGCAATTTTCTTTTCCGGGGTGATACCAGCTTGCTGATAGAGCGTAGATACCAGTGAGCAGGTACTGCCGAGGGGTTGGTTAATGAACCTTATTGGCAAATCCGTATGAAAATTACCCAGGCGATGATGGTCAATAACTTCCATAATTTCAACCTTTTCCGCCCCGGGGACAGCTTGAGAAAGCTCATTATGATCAACCAGAATCAACTTCACGGGGGAAGCCTTAATTAGATGGCTTTTCGTGGCAATTCCCACGACCCTGCCGTCTGCGGAACTGACAATGGCACCTGCCTGCTTTCCATGAACCAGTTTAATCCGCAAGTCCTCTACCAGGTCGTTTGGTTTGACGACCATAAAGTCACTGTCAATCAGTGACCCAACCGGCATCGCCATACGGGTCAGCCAGACAGTGTTTGCCGTGTCATATTGACTGACAAGGATAGAAACGCCTTTCCTTTGTGCTTCATCAAGTAAATCTTCCTCAACAATTGAGTTTCCCGTAACAATTAATAAACGTACGCCTGCTTCGACGGCAATTTTCTGGATACTAGGACGATCTCCCGTTATCAAAATCGTCCGCTCGGGGATAATTTCATTCATCCAGAGCCGAAAGCTGGCTTCACGGCGCGCGCCAACGTAAAGGTCTAATTCTTCGATTTTATCCGGTGTGACTAGCGCATGGGCTTTTGCCCCGAGACAACTTTGGATTGAATTTAACGATGCCCGTACCCGCCGCAGTTTTTCTGGCTCTGCTGGAATCAGAAAAAACTCCGTCATCTGCTTAAGCACCAACAATCCTTTGGCAAGACCGCCATCATCAACAACAGGCAGCATCCTGATATGATGCTCATGATACAACTCAATGGCCTTAGACATCGGTTCAGACTCATGGATTGAGATAACTTTTTCCGTTACAACGTCTTTTATGCGCGGATGAACGTCGGAAAGAAGCTCCGGCATCTCAACATCCAGATGATCAAGGATAAACTGGGTTTGATGATTAACATTTCCAGCCCGGGCAGGCTTAACTCCCTGAAGACCCTGAAGACGCCTTAACTCGGCATAGGCGATTGCACTACAAATGGAATCCGTATCGGGGTTGCGGTGGCCGATAACAAATATTTTTGCCTGATCTGACATATCAACTCCCTCACTTCTTTTTTACATGCAGTCTACGGAGTATCCCCCGAACATCCCCCAGGCCGATAACATTTTTGATGATACCCTTCTGCGGTCTCATGGCTGCATCAAAACTCGCCAGGATATCTCTTCCTTTGGTGCCAAAAACTGATGGATCAACTAAAATGCGGGTCTGAACTGGATCGTTGGCAAAAAACTTTTTATCTTTACGATCCTTCTTAATGAGAGGTTCAATAATAATATCTTGCGGACCCTTGCGATGAAATGTGGGGATAAGGATACGTTCTTCCCCGACTGCGCCAAAATAGCCCAGGCGCAAGTTATACAATGCGCTCAATATATCAAAGAGAGGCTTATCTATCTCCATGTCGAATAACTGATCAGTATATGGCCGGCCATTCTTAATTTTTTGATATCGGACCTCAGCCTTTTTGTAATCAAAGCTGTACTTCGTTATTTTTTCACTACGTGATCGTCCTCTGCCACGCACAGTATGAGAACTGTGCCAGAGAGGAAGTAACAGGCCATCAGCACCAATCTGCATTAACGTTTGAAACTTTTCGAGCCTATCCCGGGTAAATAAAGCAGCCAAGCCCAGCGTCCGCGCCTGCATTATTATTAAAAAGGTTGCTGGATCCTCACCTTCAGTCAGCGTTATTGAGCCTTCAGCCAAACGATCAAACCAAAGAAACGAAATATCATAATCAAGCTGTTCATTCAAAAGGGCATAGATCGGGTGTGTCATTTGGGTGGGATTCTGCGCATACACCGGTCCAGGAAAAGACAGTGAACAGAATATAAATGATGTTAGCAGCAACATTTTGAACATCAATAAAGACCTTCAGATCCAGTCAACGAGCTAAAAGCATAGTCAGATCAATAAAATAGTCAACAACCAAGAAATTTATTTCTAAAATCTATTTCTTGACGTCAATAGTTCTTACCTTTAATATCCATATATACAAAATATCATTGGAGGACCTATCATGAATGTCGTCACTGAAAACATGCCGTTTGACACTGAGCAAGACTACGAGCGGGAATCTGAGATTCTAAAAGTCCTCGGTCATCCTATCCGTCTAAAAATCGTAGCGGGACTGATGTCACAGTCCTGTAATGTGAAAAAAATCTGGGAATGCCTTTCACTTCCACAAGCGACAGTCTCGCAACATCTCGCTCTATTAAAAAACAAAGATATTATTACCGGACGCCGTGAAGGGGTTGAAGTTTATTATCAGGTCACATCACCAGAAGCGATGCGCATCGTTGTGGCAATATTTGGAGACTCAATCTCCTGCAGTTGATCTTTCATTTTTCACATAAAAAAACGGCCGCTCGATCAGAACGGCCGTTTTTTTTATTTAAAATCCATGTCAGGGCTACTTCCCTGAACGAATCGCCGCTACAGTTTTTCCGCGAATTCCCCAGTTTTCTGCGGGGACTTCCTCAATAATGACATGGGTTGCCTCCGGATTTTTACCCAGAACCTCTTTCATTGCCACAGTTATGCGATCCATCAACTCTTCTTTTTTGTCTGCGCTGATTCCCTCAACAGTACGAACAGTAACTACCGGCATTTTCAACCTCCTTTAAAAGTACCTATCAACGAGAACTCAGTATAGCCTGTGAAAAAAAAGAATCAATAGTCAAATTATTTACACTTCGACTCTTCTGCGCTAGAATTCTGCGCCTATTAGAGACATTCAACATCGATGGAGAGCATATGAACCTAGAAATTGAAGATTTTGAGCTGACCCCGGAAACAACCTGGATACGCGGCTATTGGATTGATCTCGGCAGCAAAGTTGAAAAGGATTCGGGTTGGATAAGGATTGAATGGCTCTTACAAAACCGGTTAGACCTCCTCCTACAAAAAGATAATAAAATCGGCGCTCTTTATAAAAATCCAGTGGATGAGACACTCTGGCATTTCTACCCTGTAGCACCAGACATGCAAAACGGTGGTCCGCCAGCCTTGGAGCTTATTGATAAAGATAAAGCGATGGAGCTCTTCGGTGAATTTTGACCAGATTAAGAGTCAATCGAATTGATAATGTAAAACATTAAGCCCCTTATCGCTGCTGATTTCAGGAAAGTTCTCACCAGCTCGAATTGTTCTCAGCAGCTGTGCCTGAGGACAGTAGTTACTGAACAATGCCTGCAGATCATTCGGTGACAGATGTGGACTGCTCAAGCAAGCCATCAGTTCACCTCCAGGCTGGATCAAAGCAGGGAGTTTCGTCACTAATTTAGACCAATGTTTTTCAGCACAAAAGCTTCTCCCCTGTTCCGCAGGGGGGTCGCAGATAATCAGATCAAACGGGGCTAACTTTTTTAAGCGGCTGAAACTACGGAATAATTCAAGACGCAGGAAACTCGCCTTTCTGAGATCCAGATGATTGATTTGATGGTTTAATTTTCCCAGCGCAAGTGCGTTTCTGTTCATGTCAAGATTAACCACCTGCCGCGCGTTTCCAGCGATAGCCGCGACAGAGAAACTACAGCTATAGGCAAACAGGTTGAGGACATTCTTACCTGGAGCCTGGTCTCTCACCACAGATCGAACCAGAGCCATGTCTGGGAAATAACCCACATTCTGCGCTTTATTCATCAACAGGCGGTATTTCAAGCCATTCTCAATAGCGTCAACTTCTTCAGGAAGTTCGCCGAAGAGAATCCGGCTAGGGCTGAATTTAAGAAAACGCTCCTGAAGAATGACTCCCTTAAGGCCCTTAAGCACGGTGCGCAAGAAATCAACCAACTCAGAGAGCCATAACCGGTCACGCTTTTCATAAAGGGTAATCAGTACAACAGGCTCAAACCAGTCAATCAGGACATCTTCCAAGCCTGGGAAACAATGCCCTCGGCCATGAAAAAGTCGCACAGATTCAGAAGAGACAAGGAAGCGCCTTTTGACTTCAGATTTTAATCTTTCCATAGGTCATACCAAATAATTGTTTATCCAATCACGTATCATTAACCACTGGAAATTATGTATAAAAAGGGTCATAATAGCAGAAATTTTGACGGGAGAATGGTCAATGAAAAAAACAAACCTGCTAATCTTCACATTGTTGAGTTTGATCATCGCCCTTGGGGTGGCTATCTACCTGCAATACCGTCCCGTTCAACAACAAACCGTAGAGACTGCCCAGCCAGTACTCCCACCGGAGCCGATAAAGAAACCAATTATTCACTATCCGGTTCCCAAACCCGTTGTGGTAGCTCAGACTCCATTAGAAAAACAGGAAAAAGAACAGGCGAAACAAGCACTACCACTTCCGGAAATACTACCGGCCATTCAAGACAGTGATCAAAGCATTCAACAGTCCCTTGAAAACTTACTCAGTGGGAAGCCGTTTTACAAGCTGCTATTTATTGAAAACTTCATTCAAAGATTAGTGGTTACCATCGACAACTTGCCGGAGAAGCGACTCGCTAGAGCACATTTGCCGATCAAACCTCCTGGTGGAAAGTTTATCGTTTCCGGAACTGCTGAAGCGCCTCAAACTAGCAGCAGAAACAATAAACGGTATAGTCCCTACCTGTCGCTCATTGAAGCCATTGATCAGGATATGGCGCTTAAAGTCTATGTCCATTTTTATCCTTTGTTTCAGTCTGCCTATGAACAACTGGGATATCAAAACGCATATTTTAATGATCGCCTGGTCTTCGTCCTCGATCACCTATTAGCCACACCCAACCCGCCTGACCCCATCCTGCTTGCTCAGCCCGCGGTTCTTTATACCTATGCAGACCCCAGTCTTGAAAAGTTGTCTGCGGGGCAGAAAGTCCTCTTGCGGATCGGGCAGGATCAGCGGTTCAGAATTATTAAAATTCTAGACAGCTATCACCAGCGGTTGAAGAGGTTACACCCCTAAAAAGAAATAAGCCCAGACGCACGCGACTGGGCTTATAGTTCTATCCACATAAACAGTAAATGTTATTCGAATCGACGTTCAGGACCTTGATAGGTTGTACTGGGTAGCCGCCTTACTGGATCGATCCCCGGATAAACCCAACCATCCGCACGCTGAAATTTTATAATTCCATCAGCGTTAATCAAGCGCTGTAAGGCCTGAGGCTCAACCATATCCATCATGCCATCTTGGTATACAACCGATACTTCTTTCACTGGCTACCTCCATTGTTGATGCAAATTATATCAGCTAAAGATCAACAAAGAAAGAGCAAAGAGATAAAAAGCTTGTCATATCAATATGTTAATTCAATAAAACTAATGGGGCCAGATGGAACTATTCCGGCGAATTCTCATAAAATCTTAGAGTCCCATTTTCGACGTTCAGGTCCTGAATAACTACCCCGCAAAGTGCTCCTCACTGGATCAGTCCCGACCGTCACCCATCCCGCAGATCGCTCAAACTGCTCAATTTCGCTCATTACAATAAGCTCGTTAAGTTTGCGTGACGGAATCAGATCAATACGCCCATCTTTGTAACGTACACGGATCAACATAAAAGTCTCCAGCTGAATCAGTCCAGCAAAGCGTCAATGGCATCGAAGTTAAACCTTTTTTCTGCCAAGTCCGTAATCAAGCGAATCTTATGGGTATCTTCTGCGGTTAATTTAGAAACATCATCTCTGATCATTTCAAAAACAGTCGAAGAGGTTCTTCCAGCCAGCATATACGGAATACCACTACTTTCAATTATTTTCTGGGTGATATGGCTGATAACACCAACACCCGGGATAATAATGCCGGCAATTTTATCGCGATATTCATCAAGTTGATAAAGGTTGGAAATTGTTACCAACAACTCATCTCGACTGCTATTAACAATGACCAAAGTTGATTCCTTTAACAATTCCGCAACCCTTTGCGCTGAAGCGGCGCCGATTTGTACATTATGAACAATGCGCTGTGCTTGCTCTTCAGTCGCATGTAGCTGGATATCCAAAACACCCGCAATGCGGCGCATTGTCGGGTTAGCCAAAATAGGCTGATAATTAAAGCCTCCAATGACTTGAATACCTTCATGCTCAAAAGCCATTTCCAGATATTTTAAAGTCTGCTCCCGTTTGCTGGGAATGATCTTATTCACCAATATAGCTTTAACCTCGGCCTGTTCCTTCTGAAACAGAGCCAGGTTTGTTTGTGATGAGTCAACAACGTTACCTAAGCCGCCCCCGGTGACCATCAGCACTGTAGCGTTAGTTGCTCTGGCAATTTGCGCGTTATTACAACCAAAGAGGGTTCCGACTCCGGTGTGCCCAGCACCTTCAATAATCAAAAAATCATTTTTTTTATCCAGTTGCTCGATGGCATCCAGCATTTGTTGCGCGATTAGCTCGCGCTTGAGCTCGCCATCCATAATTCGACGGGTATCACCTTGTTGCAAGACAAAGGGCGACATTAAATGAAGATCTTCTGTCAAACCAAAATAGCGCGCCATGACCACAGCATCTTTGTCAGCAAACCGGCCTTGAAACTCAACCGGTTTGGGTCCAATCGGCTTAATGAAACCGACTTTGGCATATTTTTTTTTGGCCATATGCATTAACGAGAGACTTGTTGTTGTCTTTCCACTATTCATACCGGTTGCAGCAATAAATATTTTACGTGCCATAACGATCAGCTCCTTGTCATTACATACTCTTCGGCTTCCTATAAAATAATTTAACAAAAATGTCACGTAATCTTTAGAAGCCGAGCAGAAAAAAGCGGTTTTTGTTAGAGTGATAAAAAAATTATTTGAGGAGACACCTATGAAAAGTCAGACCATCCAGTTTAAAAATCAAGAAGGCATAACGCTCTCAGGTCGTATTGACCTTCCCGAAGATGAGAACCCTGCCGCTTGGGCGCTGTTTGCTCATTGCTTCACCTGCGGCAAAAGCCTTAAAGCTATCGGCCATATCTGTCGAGCACTCACCCAAAAAAATATTGCTGTACTGCGCTTTGACTTTACTGGATTAGGAAACAGTGAAGGCGAGTTTGCCACATCCAACCTTACCACGAATATAGCCGATTTACTCGCTGCAGCTGATTGGCTTGCGACTAACCACACTTATCCGAGCATTCTGATAGGACATTCTTTTGGTGGTGCTGCAGTACTCCAGGCAGCTCAGCATCTACCTGAATTAAAAGCTGTTGTGAGTATCGCGGCCCCTTATGACCCACAACATGTCACACAGTTGATTGGCTCTGCCTTGTCAGACGTGCAAGCTCAAGGTCATGCCAAAATCACAATTGCGGGACGAGAATTTACAATCGGAAAAGGGTTCATTGAAGATCTCGCTACTCACAAATCAAAGGAGCGGATAAAAAACCTCGGCGCTGCGCTACTGGTATTGCACTCCCCCAGTGACAAAACTGTCGACATAGAAAACGCCCGCCTCATTTATCAGGCAGCTAAACATCCAAAATCGTTTATCAGCCTTGATGACACGGATCATTTACTGACCCGAGAAGACGATGCTCTTTATGCTGGAAATATGATTTCGAGTTGGGTATCGCGTTATCTGGATATTAAGGCCAAAAATGCTACCGGATCTCCGGCTGCGGACAACCGGGTTACGGTAAGAACAAGGAGCGAAGGCTTCTTTTCTGAAGTTCATGCTAACGGCTATGCCATGACGGCTGATGAACCTGTCAGCTATGGCGGCACAGGCCGCGGCCCGACGCCCTACGATTATCTCCTGGTCGCCCTTGGATCCTGTACCAGCATGACACTACAAATGTACGCTCGCAATAAGAAGTGGCCTCTTGAGTCGGCTGTAGTTCGACTGACCCACAATAAAATACACGCTAAAGATTGTCAGCATTGCAAGACGGAGAAAGGGAAAATTGACCGGTTTGAAAGGGAGCTGGAACTGAATGGCAATCTCGACGCTGAGCAAAGACAACGACTGCTTGAGATAGCTGATCGCTGTCCGGTTCACCGGACAATCCACTCTGATCTGATTGTTGCAACAACATTGAAGGAGCAGTGAGGTCCGAAGTCGAGTTATTGCTCAAACTCTGGGATTGTTGCCAAGAATTCACCCTTGTTACGGCGTTCCACCAAGGCTGCAAGCTCGCCGTAATGCCTTAACAGGAGCTCCAAGATAGCGGTAATTGTCACTGCTTTCACAATTACCGGCTGATATTTTGTTTGTTGAGCTATTTTGATAAAATTTGGGCTTTTCTGCTGTGCAATCAAAATATCGGCATCTTTGACAAGCTCAAGAATCTGCTTCATTTTACTGGTTTGTGCATGATCAAGATCTTTAGCTACATTAGAACGCTGATCGATGAAGGGACTCTCCCCTTCTTTCGTAAGATCGTAAATCAGAAAAGCCTCCGTATCCCCCATATGAGTCTGAGCAATATTCTGATTATCATTAGACCCGATACAAATTCTGAGGTTATGCATAAAAAGTTTTTCCTTCATTAGCTGAAGAAAAGCAGTTTTGCCCCCATCAGCATTAATATGATACCCAGGAGATGTTTTAAGACCTCGTTTGGAAGTTGCGTGGCAAACTGAGCACCAATCAAGCTGAAGACGGCAAAACTGACCATCACGACCAGGCCGGCTTTGATATCGACATAACCCTGTTGGTGATAGCGCAAAGCTGCCAACAAACTGATTGGAGCCGCAACAATAAACAGGGTTGTTCCCTGGGCAAGTTTTTGCGGAAACTTCGCAAAAATCGAGAGGCAAAAGATAATCAATGCCCCTCCACCAACACCCACAGTCCCCATAACCAAGCCGGCCAGGGAGCCGATGATAACAAGTTCAAACATACATAAAACTTCTACTGAAGGGGGCAAGCTGTTAGCCCGCTGAGGCTTTTTGCCCTTGAAAAGACTGCGTTTGCATGACTACCGCTATAAGGCCTTCAGCGCTCAAACCCAACTGTTCACGCAGTTCGGCCTGAGTTCCCTGACCGACAAACTGGTCCGGAATGCCAACGCGTTTCAAAGAAACTGATACGCCATTATCGGCAAACAATTCGAGCAGAGCAGACCCAAAGCCACCTTGGAGTGAGTTCTCTTCTGCCGTGATCACAAAAGGAACCCTTTCAGCTAATGAAAGGATCAACTCATCATCCAGGGGCTTGACAAACCGCGCATCCATGACTGCAATCGAGAGGCCCTGTTTATTAAGCTGTTCAGCAGCAATCAGGGCTTCATCAACCATGGTTCCAAGAGCTATAATTAAACCGTCATTACCATCTCTCAGCAGCTCGCCCTTGCCAATATCGAACGGCTCAATTGTCTCCAGCAAGGGCAAACCAAGTCCGCTACCGCGCGGGTAACGATAGGCAAAAGGCCCTTCAAATTGACTGGCTGTTTTCATGATCCGCTGAAGCTCAATTTCATTGCGCGGCACGGCAAAAACCATGTTGGGGATATGCCGCAGAAACGAGAGATCGAACACGCCATGGTGGGTTGGCCCATCAGCTCCCACTAGGCCACCTCTATCCAGAGCAAATGTAACTGGAAGATTCTGCAAACAGACATCATGAATAACCTGATCATAGGCCCGCTGCATAAATGTCGAATAGATGGCAACAACCGGGTGCATTCCACGGCAAGCGAGACCCGCCGCAAAAGTAACGGCATGCTGCTCGGCGATACCAACATCATAAAAGCGCTCCGGCAGAACCTCGGAAAACTTTTTCAGCCCTGTCCCCTCGGTCATTGCCGCAGTTATGGCAACGATACGCTCGTCCTCTTCAGCAAGCCCGACCAGTGTTTCACTAAAAACACTGGTATAGGATGCCGCACTGCCCGGTTTTCCGCCTTTGACTATCCCCGTTTCCGCATCGAAAGGGCCGACACCGTGAAATTTTGGTGGGTTTTGTTCAGCTGGCAGGTACCCCTTGCCCTTTTTGGTCAAAACATGCAATAAAACCGGGCCCTTGATCTGGGCAACATTGTGCAGGGTTTCGATGAGTTCGTCGATGTTGTGGCCATCCAGAGGACCAAAATAATCGAAGCCAAAGCCCTCAAAAAGCATCCCCGGCGTCATAAAACTTTTTAAAGACTCCTCAGCGCGCCTCGCCAGATTGACCAGATCACGACCAATTCCCGGCACGTAGCTCAACAGGTGCTCAGTTTCCTTTTTAAAGCGAATGAACGTGTCCGAAGTCATTTTACGACTGAGAAATGACGAAAGAGCACCAACATTTGGCGAGATCGACATTTCATTGTCATTCAAGATGACAACCAACTTTTGTTTTAGATGCCCCGCCTGGTTAAGACCTTCAAACGCCATACCGGCAGTCAAAGAGCCGTCGCCTATCACCGCGACGACCTTATTATCCTCTTTCAGGATATCTGCTGCTGCTGCCATCCCCAGAGCGGCAGAAATTGAGGTGCTGGAATGGCCGACTCCAAAAGCATCGTGTTCGCTTTCAGAACGCTTCGGGAAACCACTGATGCCGTTGAATTGACGCAATGTTCCAAATTCTGTCTGGCGACCGGTCAATAATTTGTGAGCATAAGCTTGATGACCGACATCCCAGATAATCTGATCTTTCGGCGAATCAAAAATACGATGCAGGGCAATGGTCAGCTCAACAACACCGAGAGAGCTACCAAGGTGCCCGCCATTGGTAGCCACGGTAGAGACGATCTGTTCACGCAGTTCCTCAGCCAATTGTGGAAGTTGGTTTTTACTCAACCCCTTCAATTCAGCTGGTGATTTTATTTGTGAAAGCAATGTTGCCATTTTTTTCCTGTCTAATTTGAGTCAGCATTTACCAACCACGTGCCGTAAGCATAGCCTTAGAACGATCGATCAACAATATAGTTGGCAATTTCTTTCAAAGGTCGCGCTGTTTCATCGAAAACATCTAACGATGACAACGCTATTCGCTGTAATTCACGGGCGCGTTGTCGCGCTCCGTTGATCCCAAGCAGCGCGGGGTAAGTCGCCTTGCCTCGCTGCAAGTCGCTGCCGACATCCTTACCAAGCTCGGATTGATCTGCAATGATATCGAGGATATCATCGGCAACCTGAAACGCTAAACCAGCAGCCTCGCCATAGCGGCACAAGGCACGCCGTTGTATGGACGATGCTCCTCCGAGAATGGCACCAATCTCAACCGCAGCGAGAATCAGAGCTCCGGTTTTATGTGTGTGGATATACTCGAGGGTCGGCAGATCAACTGTTTTCTCCTCCGATTCCATGTCAACCGCCTGCCCCCCGACCATCCCACGTGACCCCGCATTTTTGGCCAGAAGATGGATCACCTCCCGGCAATGAATCACGGAAGTATCATCCCAGACTTCTGGATTAGAGAGAAGAATAAAGGCTTCTGTGAGCAACCCGTCACCGGCCAGGATAGCAGTTGCTTCGCCATAAACTTTATGGTTCGTTGGTTGCCCACGGCGGAAATCGTCATCATCCATTGACGGTAGGTCATCATGAATCAACGAATAACTGTGTATCATCTCTAGTGCACAGGCTGCCGGCAAAACACAGTTAAGATCGCCACCGACAGCCTCACAGGCTGCCAGCATTAGTATCGGTCGGATACGTTTCCCGCCGGCGAAAACCGAATAGCGCATAGCTGCGTGCAAACTTGAGGGCAATGTGTCAACCGCTGGTAAATACTGATCCAGAGCTGATTCAATCAGCCCGGTCCGTTCCTCTAAATAGGGTTGCAACTGCCAATTATTATTCGTCATTCAATGGCTTCCGCTGAAAAGATCCGTCGTCCTGCTGAAGCAGCTGTTCAACCCTCAATTCAATATCCTGTAAAGACCGGCGGCAAATATCTGCCTGTTTAATTCCAGCAGCAAAAACCTTTAACGACTGATCCAAAGACAGCTCTCCCGATTCCAACTGGTCGACGGAATCCTCAAGTTTTTGCAGTGCCGATTCAAAACTCTTTGTTGTCGCCATTTTCACATCCATTTTGGTTTAAGAGTTCAATTATCAATATCTGAGGAGCTTTGCGTCAAGTGCTTATATCATTTATTTCGCATTTTTTCTCTTCATTGGAGCCACTGTTGCTGCAATCTCTCCTTTTGCCAAGCGAATCAGCAATTCATCCCCTTCCGTAACCTGTGTAGGAGCCTCAAGAATTGATCCAGTCTTTAGATCTGTCACTATGGCATAGCCACGTGACAGCACCGCCAATGGGGACAGCGCTTCAAGTTGACCGGTCAGTATGGCAAACCTCTGCTGTTGCTGTTTTAAGATACCTGACATCGCTTGCCGCTGCCGGGCTTCAAGGTGTTGAAAATGAAGGCGTTGCCGCCGGATAAGCTCTTCAGGTGCTTGCAGCCGCTTTTCTAAACCTTGGAGTTGACTGCGGATAAGCAGTAACTGGGACCGTATTTTATCAGCCAGGCGCAAGCATAACTGATCAAGATGACGTTCAAGATCAAGTCGATTCTTAACAACCAGTTCAGCTGCTGCACTCGGTGTCGGAGCTCGTAAATCAGCAACCAGATCAGAAATTGAAAAATCAATCTCGTGCCCAACAGCTGAGATAACAGGTATTCGTGATGCATGTATAGCGCGGGCAACAACCTCCTCATTGAAAGCCCAGAGGTCTTCACGAGACCCTCCACCGCGTCCGATAATCAAAACATCAGAGCTTGCTTCCTGATTTAACTCCTGTATGGCCAGAGCTATCTCCTGTGCGGCTCCCTCACCCTGAACACGAACGGAGCGCAACAAGACCCGCAACCCTGCCGAACGCCGTTGAAGAACATTCAGTATATCCTGGATTGCTGCCCCGGTTGCCGAAGTAACGATACCAATGGTTTTGGGAAAAGCAGGCAATGATTGCTTGAACTTTTCAGCGAACAAACCTTCAGCCTGTAATTTTTCTTTTAGTTGGTCAAAGGCCAGTTGCAGGCTGCCAACCCCTTCGGGTTCTATAGCCTCAACAATCAATTGCAAATCACCACGTTGAGGGTAAACGGAGACACGGCCCCGACAGATAACAGCTAAACCATCTTCTGGCTTAAAACGCAAAACCCGGGCGTGGCTGCGGAACATGGCACAGCGTACCTGAGCTTTATTATCTTTCAGGGTGAAATAATAATGCCCCGACGCAGGCTGTGAAACGTTACTCAGCTCGCCCCGGACCAACACCTCAACAAAATTATCTTCAACCAGTTCCTGAATACAGGCAATCAAGGTTGAGACTGAAATGGCTGCAGATATATCCATTGGAAGATACTATTACCTTTACAACATTGCTTTAATGCGAGATCAACATTATAGCCAGCCTCAACGAGGATTGACAGGACCGAGCGATTCCCCTATAAAAACTTAGTTTTTATCAAAAAGATGAGGAACCCATGGCACGACCATATATTATCACCATTGCCAGTGAAAAAGGCGGTGTTGGCAAAACCACTCTTGCAACGAATCTGGCTATCTATCTGAAAGCTTTGGCGGAAGATCTCCCGATAACGCTGTTCAGCTTTGATAATCATTTCACTGTCGATCAAATGTTTCAACTCGGGAAAGCAACTTCTCAAAATCATGTTGGCCAGTTGTTTACCGGCCTCAAAGCAGAAGAATTGATTGTCATGGGCCAGTATGGTGTCAACTATATTCCGTCCAACAGTCAACTATTTGATTACCAACCCGAGATCAAAACTATTGAACACCTCGCGTTGACACTCAGCCAATCAGCGCTAGAGGGGGTTCTGATTATTGATACCAGCCCCGTTCTGGATCATTATACACGCAACGCGCTCCATGCCGCAGATCGCGTAATCGTCCCCATCAAAGATGCACCTTCTCTGGAAAACTGCCGCCATATAGCAGAGGTGCTCGTTAACCAGGGTCGGTCAAAAACACTCTTAAAAATCCTCCCTTGCCTGATTGATACAAGAATCCACTTTAGTGGACCTTTTCGTAATTCTTATCAGCTGCTAAAGGCTTACGCAATAAATCGTGGGTATCGCTGTTACGAAGGATTTATTGCGAAAAGCCCGAAGGTGGAAACGTTGGGAACGAACCCATCAGGAAAAATTTATCCGGTCATCACCCATGCGCGCAATACTGACGTTCATCTGCAATTGACACACCTTGCCAGACAGGTTTATCTGGAGTACCTGGAGCAAGGACCTACGCGGCTGAATGAGGTTGCCAACGATCTCTTTGAACAGACGGAACGCTTTGTACAGCAAAGCAGCGACCGCATAACTAAACTGCAATCAACCTGCCTCTGCTGCGACAAGCCTTTACCAGAGGAAAATGCCTGGCCTAATGCCTATTATCTGGAAAATTCAAACAGCAGCTATTGCGGGTTCATCGAGGATGAGTGTTTTTTTGAAATGCTCTTACGTGATTGCTACCGAGAATTGAGCGGCACAGAACAGCAAAATCTGTTACGTGAGATCCTCGCTAGTCCGACAAACACCGGGTACCTGTTATTGCAGAAAACGCAAATGGCTCATGAAACAGCGAGGATCGATCTTTATCGGCTAGACCAACAGGGAGAGAAAATTTCCGGCAGAAGTATTGAGATAAGAGAAGCCAAACTTCTTAAGCACCGTGGACGAATCAACCTGATGCAATTTTTCAGCAAAGCGGAAACAGACATAGAAGAAGAGACGCAGACCCTACTGGTTCAGCGCATGGGTGAAAACCCTTATGGAATTCTTGAGCATAAGGCCTACCTGGAATGGTTGACTGTCTTCAATCGAGTCCAGGTTGATCAATGCAACGATAGAGACGCCAGCCAGTCTGTGCAGGGTTCTGACACTCAGTTTCAGTAAATATGGACAACGCTCGAAGCCTGAACAAAATCGACCGGTTGGGTTTTCAACCAGGCCAATTCTAGATTTAACGCCTGAAGGGTTTCTTTATAGGGATGGCAAATAGCTATAATTTCCCTGTCCGAGCCGGCCAGGCGAACCATTTTGCGAATCTGCTCACGAATGTAAGTCACATCTTCCTGATTATCCAAAAAGATATTTCTGGTTGCGGTCTTCAACCCCATCTTGCGCGCTTCGGAAAAAGCAACAGAGCTCCCAATTGTTCGACTGTCGATAAAAAACTGGTTGTGCTGCTTCAGTTCATCTAGAACAATGCGCATCAACCCGGCCTCCTCGGTGTAACGCGACCCCATATGGTTGTTTCCACCGACTGCGCCGGGGACTGCCAGCATGTATGAGCGCACCAAACGCCTGATTTCACCTTCCGATTGGCCTAACAATAGGGCATTTGCTCCTGGATTGGTCCGTGGATAGCTGCGTGGTTGCATCGGGATGTGAATCATATATTCTCGTTCAGCACTCTGAAGTAATGCCGCTGCTGAAGTCGCCTGATCGGTCCCGGGAAGGATGGCAGGAGTCACCGGGAGATCCATGTCGAGCAGTTTATGAAGGGTCGACAAAGAACCGCCCATATCATCCATTATAATTGCAATCTTGCCCCGTTGTGTTTGTGTTTTATCCGGAACTCGATACCGCAATTCAAGTTGCAATTCCTCTTGCCAGAAAAGATGAATAATTCCCTGTTCCCGATTGACTTGTAATTGCGCCGGACTATTGGTCTGCTCAATATGAGTTATCAACTCTGCGAGAAAAAGATCAGATGGGAAATCACCAAATATTTTACGAATTTGGACTTTGCTGGTGGATGATAGTTTACGCCAGCCCATTGATTGCGGGCCGTTGAGCAATTGATTTTCAATCAGGGCATAAATATCCGCATAATCATAAACTTTCTGTGTCTGAATCTCATGAGCAGGCTCTTCATAGACGAAAACAGGCTCCGGCAATAATTTCCCCCGCAGAGCAACCAAAGCCATTAAGCACAAGGCTACAAAAAACAGGAGAAAACCACTGGCTAGCAGGATACGCATGCCTTGTGACAAGCCTGACTTTTTTCTTTTTCTACGCGACTTTTTTTTAGCCGCTGGTGTTTTTTTACTCGATGCCATAAACAGTTTATCTTTCGCTATCGGAATAAACCGATATTAAACATACATTTTTTTCAGGCTGCCCTGTTGCTACCTTTTAGGATCTCAAACCCTTTGAGCAGCTCTAATGCGCGCAGCAACTGATAGTCGTCACTATCTTCGGAATTCTGTTCATCTTCGTCCTTCATTTTGACCTGGTTTTCTGGCAGCGCGTCAAAATGATTTTCAAGATCTGCTTCGCGCATCTGTTGAGTTTCGCCCTGTGGCGGCAAAAACTTCTGTGAGGCAATAATATCCGGAGTAATGCCCCGCGCCTGGATTGAACGACCAGAGGGGGTAAAATATCGCGCTGTTGTCAAACGCAATCCGGATCCATCTCCTAGCGGGATGATAGTCTGAACTGAGCCCTTGCCGAAGCTCTGTTCGCCTAGAATAATTGCTCGGCCATGGTCCTGTAAGGCCCCGGCTACAATTTCTGCAGCGCTGGCACTCCCCCCGTTGATCAGGACAACCATGGGATACCCAGGCTCCGTATCGGTCTGCACAGCAGAAAACTTTAACTGAGCTTCAGCATCGCGCCCCTCGGTGTAAACAATCAATCCATCAACAAGAAACAGGTCGGCAACTGCAACAGCCTGATCAAGCAAACCGCCTGGGTTATTTCTTAAATCCAGGATGACTCCCTTGAGGGTAGAAGAATTTTTCTCACGCAGACGGTTCAAGTGCTCTTGTAAATCACGACCCGTTCGCTCCTGGAATTGTGAAACGCGCACATAGCCATAGTTCTCTTCAATAACTCTGCTCTTCACGCTCTGTAGCTGGATGAGGTCACGTATGAGCGTAAAAACCAACAGTTCTTTTTTACCTTGACGAGCTATTGCAAGGGTCACCGGCTCGCCCTTTGGACCACGCATCAGCCTCACTGCCTGCATTATTTCAAGATCCTGTGTCAACTGGCCATTAATTTTTACAATGCGATCTCCAGCTTTAATCCCTGCTGTGTAAGCAGGAGTATCTTCAATTGGTGAAACGACAACGAGAGTATTATCTTTGATAGTGATTTCAATGCCCAAACCACCAAATTCGCCATGGGTATCAGCCTGCATGTCTTCGTACATCTCAGGGGTCAGAAAACTACTGTGGGGATCAAGGGTTTCCAGCATTCCCCGGATAGCGCCATAAACCAATTCACGGTTATCCACGTCCTCGACATAACTACTCCGAATCAACGCAAGAACATCCGTAAATATTTCGAGATTTTTATAATCTTCTTCCTGGTTGACCATGTCTGTTTGACTGAAACTATAGTCAGCGGGACAAAAGACCACCAGGAGTATGAAAAGGCAGATCAACTTTTTAAAATAATACATAACACCTCACGATTACTGCTTTATCAACCAGGAAAGAGGATTGACCGGAGAACCTTTGGAACGAATTTCAAAATACATGCTATCGCGACCGGCCAGACCACTGTAGCCGAGTAAGTCTCCCGATGAAACCTGATCACCTAATTTTTTCTGCATCCGGTCAATCTGTGCATATAAGCTATGATAGCCGCCGGAGTGGCTGAGGATGTAGAGGTTGCCATAACCTTTGAAGTAATCTGCAAAAACGACTTTGCCTGCTGCTACAGCCTGAATAGGGCTGCCAAGTTTGGTCGCAATTTCCAGCCCATTACTTTCGTAATAGGTTCCCAGCTTATTATCCTTCTGGGTTCCAAACCCGATAATGACCTGACCCTTCACTGGCCAACGCAACTTTCCTCTTCCTATAGCAAAATGTTCAGCAACTGCACCAGGTTGACCTGCTGACTCTTTTTGCAACCCTGTGATCAACTCTTTCAACTTGGTGGCATTAATTTTGAGTTGTTTAAGTTCCTGATTCAGTTTTGTTTTTTCAAGCCGGGCCTGTTTGAGTAAACGCGATTGGAGCTTACGCCCGTCTTCAGCCATTTGACGCTGTCTTTGTTCATTTTCTAAAAGCTGCGTTTGCTGTTGTTCCAATAGTTTCTGTTCTGTCAATTGCTTTTTCTGCAGGTCATAAGCAGCACGGTACTCATCCAGCAACGCCTGATCGTGTTCCAGAACTCTCGTCAGGTAGTGATACTGTTGAATCATTTCCGTTGGTGAGTCGGCTGAAAAGAGTACCTTTAAGGGGCCCGCTTCGCCCTCTTTGTACAAAGCTACCAGCCTCGCCTCCAAGCGAGTCATGATTTTCCGGGACTTCTGCTGGCTATCCCTAATCAATTGATCTAGTTGGTTGATCTTTGCCCGCAGATTTTTCTGATCTTTTTTTAACTCGGCAATGCGTAGATCGACTAACTGTAGTGATTTTTTCAGCAGAGCCAATTCCCGACTGATCGACAATTCTGATTGACGGTTATCTTTGAGATCTTTTTCAGCACGCTCAATCCGCTTTTTAATTTTTTCAAGTTGAACCTGCTGATCTCCATTCACGGCAGAACTGTTCTGAGGCAGCAGCAGTAAGATCAAAAAAAGAATTGGCGTAAGAATCCGGAACATCATTAAATTCGAACGAAGCGCCTTAGAGAAGAAAGACTTCCGAGAAGACCGAGGACAACTCCCGAAAAAACCAGAATAAGCTGCTGATTAAAAGACAGAAACAGCAAATTAAAATCGTTCGGTGTCAACCAGAAAGAATTCAGACTGCGCGAAATAATTAAAGAGAATGACAACATCAGAAAAACCAGTGAAATCAATCCGCCCAATAGCCCCTGGATCGCCCCTTCAAGCAAAAAAGGAACCTTGATAAACCGCATAGTCGCTCCGACCAGGGCCATGATTTCCAACTCATCACGGCGCGCATACAAGGTTAACTTGATGGTGTTAGAGACAATAAAAAGGGCTGCTAATAGTAAAAAACCACCAAGGACAATGCCAACGAAACGTAACATATTGACAAAACTGTTAAACCGCTCAAGCCATTTCTGTCCATAGCGTAAATCGTCAACCTCAAGCGAGTTTTCTAAACGCTCTATAATCCGGGAAATATGCTCTTGATCACGAAATTCTGGGCGGAGATTCAGTTCAATCGATGCCGGAAGCAGCTGACTATTTAAGCCCTCAAGAAGACTGGCATCGTCTCCGAGGCGTTGGCGAAAACGGTTCATGGCATCATCTGGAGAGACATAGCTGACAGAATCTACTTCGGGGTAAGCTTTAAGGTCATTTAAAATGGCTGGAATGTCTTGTCGACTGGGGGCTTTTTGCAGGTAGGCAATCAGTTGAATTTCCTTGGTCCAACGCTGTGACAACTGTTCAACATTAACTACAACCAGAAAAAAAGTAGCCACAGTTGCTAGTGCAACGGCCATAGTCAATACTGCGGCCGAACAAAGAAACGGCCACTGGCGCATGTTACGCAGGGCTCGCAGGATAAAGTAACGCATTCTTTCCAGCACAGCTGGGCCCTCCAGATGATTATTTAAATTGAGTGGCGTTATCCGCCAGACTATACCTGTAACGGTTGTTGATCACCAACCAGTTTTCCCTGATCAAGAGTTATAACCCGCCGGGGGAAACGTTGGTTCAGGCTATGGTCATGGGTTGCCAGCAAAACAGTTGTCCCTCGCGCATTTGCCCGTTTGAATAATTCCATAATTTCCAGAGTTACATCCTGATCTAGGTTCCCACTCGGCTCATCCGCCAGGAGAATCAAAGGATCAACAACCAGGGCGCGGGCAATTGCAATTCGCTGCTGCTCACCACCTGACAACTCCAGTGGTCGGCGCTGAAGACGGTGTTCAAGACCAACTTCTTTGAGGGCCTGATAGACCTTTTTACTGACTTCGTAGCGCTTCTTCCCCTGAGCCTCCAGAGCAAAGGCGACATTCTCGTACACAGTCCGGCTCTGAAGTAGCTTGAAATCCTGAAACACCACTCCGATCTGGCGTCTCAAATAGGGGATCTGCGGACCACGTATGCGGGTAATATTCTTTTTATTGATCAATATCTGTCCACGCGTAGGTTTTTCTGCAGCGTAAAGCATGCGCAGAAACGTCGTCTTTCCCGCTCCCGAGGCGCCGGTGATATAAACAAAATCACCCTTGCCTATTTGCAGGGTCAGATCTTTCACCGCAACGGAATCACTACTGTATTTTTTGGTGACGTTATACAGCTGAATCATATCTTTCAGGTACCAAAATGAGTCAAGTTATTTAGCCTTGAGCCTGGACAGCAGTAATTGCTGAAACATTTACGATATCCTCAACCGAACAGCCTCGAGACAGATCGTTAACCGGCTTGGCTAAACCTTGAATAATCGGTCCAACGGCTTCAGCGCCAGCAAGACGTTCAACCAGTTTGTAACCGATGTTGCCCGCATCCAGATCGGGGAAAATTATCGTATTCGCCTTGCCTGCGACTGTTGAGCCAGGTGCTTTTTTATCACCAACTTTAGGAATTAAAGCGGCATCGGCCTGCAGTTCACCATCAATAGACAATTCAGGGGCTAATTCTCTGGCAATGGATAAAGCTTTCAAAACTTTGTCGCAATCGTCGTGACTGGCACTGCCCTTCGTTGAGAAGCTCAGCATAGCCACCCGGGCATCAACACCGAGAAAGCTTTTACAGCTTGCTGCTGTACTGACGGCAATTTCTGCCAGTGCCTGCGCATCAGGATTGGGATTGACTGCGCAGTCGGCAAAACAGAGCACACCATTTTCGCCAAACTCCGGCGTTTTGGTCACCATCAGGAAAACGGAAGAGACAGTTTTCATCCCCGGAGCAGTCCCGATAACCTGAAAAGCTGCACGCAAAACATCGCCAGTTGTATTGTCAGCACCCGCAACAGCGCCACCTGCATCGCCTTTGCGAACCATCATGGCTGCAAAGTAGAGGTTGTCTTTAGCGGTCAAAAGAGCGATGGCCTCTGCACGGCTCAGACCCTTTTTCTTGCGAATGGCCACCAGTTCATCAGCATAGCCTGCGAGCAGATCAGAGGTCTTGGGATCAACAACAGTCACCTCTGCCAGGGACACACCCAACCCAGACGCTTTTACATTAAGCTGTTCCGCATTCCCCAGAATGATAACATGAGCCAGTTTATCTGCTGCAATACGGGCAGAAGCTTCAATCATACGCTCGTCATAACTTTCCGGCAAAACAATCGTCTGCAAAGCTGTACGAGCTTTGACTTTAATCTGATCAACCAGATGCATTTGACTCTCCTCGAAGATAAAGGGATAACTGAAAGAAATGGGTTATAAAAAGCTGACTTGGTTATACCTAATGCTAAAACACAGGGTCAATCCTTTTCCGTTTTCACTTGAATCGGGCTAGTTGTTTTACTGATCTCGGGCTATAATCCTCAGGTTATGAACATCCTCAACACTACCAGATGGCAACAGTCCAGCGAGCGGCCAAGCCTGCTTATTTACTGCCTGATTTTATCTATCTGCTTTCATCTGCTTGGCATCATGATCATACCACTTTTCGAGAGTAGTGAAGAGACGCTATTGCAACAACGACCAACGATTGTCCGTTTGATTGATAAGCCCCCCGTCAATAAAGAAAAACCTGTCCAGAAGGATGTCAGTACATATGAAATTGATCCATTGCCCGTACTGCCAGAGCCACCGCTCCCAGTTGAGTCCCCCCGCAAGGCGGATAAAAATCAGAAAGTTGTGATCGAGCAGGCACCAGAAGGGAAAGATGTTCGTGACCAGACAACAGCAACAGCCAAACCAAGACCACAAAAAGCCATTATCCCACCAAAAACGCCTCCGCAACCAACCCGGACTGCTGAAAAAAAACTTCTAAAAACTGAAAAGGCAGATATCCAGCCAACCCTGGAGGCCGAGAAACGATCAAAAACATCTGAATCAGTTTCTGCGCTGCCAAGAGATATCAAACAGTCACCGCCAGTTCCCCCACCGGTATTAACCCCTGAACAATTACGGCCGGACACAAACACCCTTGATCAAATCGCCAGCGACAGCACCGCAGACCGCAACCGGATCAAGGAACGCTCGGATGTTAAGGTAGGTGATACAATCTGGCTGAATTTGCAGGACGATCTTTTGGTATCTTTTTTCCGGCGCTTTCATGATCAGGTGGAACGCGTCTGGAACTATCCGACAGAAGCCGCCACGCAGGGAATTGAAGGAATTCTGGAATTATGGATCATCGTGGACAAGAATGGTGAACTTCTCGACGTTGATTTACGCCAAAGCAGCGGCTCAGACATTCTCGATTTCGAAGCGATCCAGGCAGTCTACCGGGCAGCACCATTCGGGCCCTTAACCAGGCATTATCCCCATGAAAAGCTCAATATCCGTGCTCATTTTCGCTATTCAATCGTTGGAAAATATATTTACGGACGGCAATAAAAAACGCCCGGGCAAGTAACCCAAGCGTCTTCATTATCATCGGCAGCGTTAACTCTGATCTGGTTCCCAGCGTAATTTTGGTTTTCGAGCTGCGGTCGCCTCATCCAAACGCCTGACCTTGGCTCTAACTGGTGCCTGTTTAAGCAATTCCGGATTGTTCTTCGCTTCCTCAGCAATCGTCAGCAAGGCATCGCAAAACTCGTCAATTACCTGCTTGCTTTCCGTTTCAGTCGGCTCGACCATTAATGCCCCGGGAACAACCAAAGGGAAGTAGATTGTCGGTGGATGATAACCGTAATCGATCAGCCGCTTGGCAACATCAAGCGTGTGACAATCATTTGCCAGAGCTTTCTCTGAGAAGACAACTTCATGCAAAGACCGCTGTTTATAGGGCAGATCATATTCACCTTCTAAGCGTGCACGAATATAATTGGCGTTGAGTACAGCCAGCTCTGTCGCTCGTTTTAGTCCTTCTCCACCCATAGATAGAATATAGCTGTAAGCCCGTACAAGAATACCAAAATGGCCGTAAAAAGACTGGACCCGGCCGATTGAGTCTGGTCGTTCATAGTCAAATTTGTAGCTGTCCCCTTCCTTGATGACGACCGGTTTTGGCAAAAAGGGCTCAAGCTTTTCAACGACACCGACAGGCCCGGCGCCCGGGCCACCTCCACCATGAGGCGTAGAAAAGGTTTTGTGCAGGTTAAAATGCATAACATCGATGCCAATATCACCCGGTCGGCTGATGCCCATCAACGCATTAAGATTGGCGCCATCAGCATAAACCAGACCACCACGTTCATGAACCAGGTCACAGATTGCACGGATATCCGCTTCGAACAGTCCAAGGGTATTGGGGTTGGTTACCATCAACGCAGCGACATCGTCATCCATCAACGCAGCGATATCGTCCTTGCTGAGTACACCGTCAGAAGCAACGGTAATCACTTCATAGCCACAGAGCGCGGCTGACGCCGGGTTGGTTCCGTGCGCCGTATCGGGAATAATAACCTTGCGCCGTTTCTGGCCATTGGCTTCATGCCAGGCCCTTATCATCAACATCCCGGTAAATTCACCCTGAGCTCCTGCTGCGGGCTGAAGGGTAACGGCCGGAAATCCTGACACCTCACCCAGATCACGTTGCAGATTATACATCAACTCCAAAGCACCCTGGTTCAGAGCTTCTGGTGTCTGGGGATGGATTTCAGCAAAGCCCGGCAAGTGTGCTGCCGCCTCATTCACCTTGGGATTGTACTTCATCGTACAACTGCCAAGTGGATAGAACCCACTATCAACGCCATAATTCCAGGTCGACAGACGAGTATAATGACGGATGACATCAACTTCTGAAAGTTCGGGGAAACCGGCAATTTCCTCTCTCATCAGACTCTGTTGCGGAGCCGTAGCCGGAACGTCCAATGCGGAGAGACTGTAACCGATCCTACCTGGCTGTGACTGTTCAAACAGCAGCTTTTCGTCAAGCACCAAACCACGACCTTCTGTGCTGATCATACCGTACCTCCCGCCAGAGCTGACACCAGCCGGTCAATCTGCTCACGGCTGTTCTGTTCTGTGACACAAACCAGCAATCCCCGCTCTAAGTCTTGATAGTCACGTCCCAAGGCGATGCCAGCCAGAATTCCCTGTTGCTCCAAACGCATTTTCAGATCTGCAACTGGTTCCGGACAAGTCACCACAAATTCATTGAAACATTCACCAGAAAACGCAATTTCAAAGCCATCAAGCTGACCGATCTGCTGACGTGCGTAAGCCGCCTTAGCATAGTTGATCTCCGCTAATTGCCGCAGTCCCTGTTTACCATGCAACGCCAGAAATATACCGACGATCAGGGTGCACATGCCCTGATTGGAACAAATATTTGAAGTCGCTTTTTCCCGCCGAATATGTTGTTCCCGCGTTGCTAAAGTCAGGACAAACCCACGCTTACCGTCCTGATCTAACGTTTCACCGACAAGACGGCCAGGCAGAACCCGCATGTCCTTCTTTTTGACAGCAAAAAAACCAATCCCCGGGCCACCATATGAAAGCGGGATACCGAAACTCTGACCTTCACCGACAACCACATCCGCTCCCAGCTCGCCTGGAGACCTAAACAATGCCAGAGCTAAGGGCTCTGACGCTGCAGCAATAAGTCTCGCACCAGCAGCCTGGGTGAACTCTGCAATAGCGGCGAGGTCCTCAATCTGGCCAAAATAGTTCGGGTAACCAACAACAACTGCTGCCGTCTGATCATCCAGTAAAGTCTTCAACACCGCTTGATCAGTAACACCATCCCTGGTTGGAACCTCGACCAATTCGACAGCCAGGTAACGACAGTAAGTCGCTACAGTTTCACGATATTGTGGATTTAATGCCTGTGAGAGCAGAACCTTTTGGCGCTTTTTACCCGCGCGTATCGCTAATAACACTGCCTCGGCGCAGGCAGAGGCGCCATCGTACATGGACGCATTGGCAACATCCATGCCGGTCAGCTGACAGATCATCGTCTGAAATTCAAAAATTGCCTGCAAAGTGCCCTGGCTGATTTCCGGTTGATATGGGGTATAAGCCGTATAAAATTCACTCCGGCTTATCAGATGATCTACTGCCGACGGAATGAAATGGTTATAGGCTCCTCCACCCAGAAAGGCATCCCAATCGGAAACCCTACTGTTCTGTTCCGCCAAAGAGCGCAGCATGGTCATTGACTCTGATTCAGATTTTGCTGTGGGAAGATTCAAGGGCTTTTGCAGCCGACAGTCCTCTGGAATACCAGAGAATAATTCGTCAATGTTCGAAACGCCAATGCGGTCGAGCATTTGCTGCACTTCTACATCAGTATGAGGCAGATAGCGCATAGTTATCCTTTCAACTGTTAGGTTAAGTTTTGATATATAACTATTTGATTATACATTTTTAAGTTAGTCTTTTTCTACAAATTCCTGGTAAGCGGTAGCGTCCATAAAGCCTTCCAAAGCGATAGCTTCAGACAATTTAAGCTTGATCATCCAGCCATCTTCATAGGGAGAATTATTAAGAACCTCGGGTTCGTCCGGCAACTCCTCGTTAATTTCAACGACTTCGCCGCTAACTGGAGCATAAACATCGGAGACGGCTTTCACCGATTCGACGACACCAAAGGATTTACCCGCTTCCAAAATATCGCCTACTTCGGGGAGTTCAACAAAAACCACATCACCCAACTGCTCCTGGGCGAAGTCCGTAATACCAATCGTGGCAACCTCTTCCTCCATTAAAATCCATTCGTGATCCTCGGTGTACTTGAGCTCATCAGGAAAGTCCATAACATCCTCCTCAACAGTCATTGTCCCTCTCGGGGGTTAGTTTTGATTCTTAAACAAACGGCAATGTAGTTCTTTGTGCCACAACCTGCCGTTTGCGAATACCTATTTCTAATATTTTTTCACTGTCAGCGACCTCAGCTTCAACCAATGCCAGAGCAATCCCGTGTTTTAAACTTGGAGACATGGTCCCGCTGGTAACATAACCTACATCATGTCCTTCACAGATAACCGGGTAACCTTCTCGCGGAACACCTGATGCTGTCAGTGATAAAGCAATTAATTTACGTGTAAGCCCCGCCTCTTTAGCTTTAAGCATTGAATCACGACCGATAAAATCACCTTTTTTCAACTTAGTGATCCATGCCAAACGTGCTTCAAGGGGTATGATTTCAGCATTAATTTCATGACCGTAGAGAGCATAGCCCTTTTCTAAACGTAAGGTGTCGCGTGCTCCCAAACCAATCGGAACCAGACCTAAAGGCTCTCCAGCAGTCATTAATTTCTGCCAAAGCAAAGGACCATCGACTGAAGCACAATAAAGTTCGAATCCATCTTCGCCAGTATAACCGGTACGGGAGATGATCATCTCCATTCCGGCAACCCGGCCTTCGAGAAAATGATAGTATTTCAATTCGGCCAGATCGGCATCGGTCAACGCAGCCAGAATCTCTGCCGCACGCGGGCCCTGAAGAGCTAATTGGGCAAATTCAGCACTGCGGTTGACCAGATTAAGTTGAGAAAAATTGTGGCGACTTTGTACATCCAGCAACCAGGAAAAATCCTTATCAATATTCGCCGCGTTAACACAGAGGAGATAGCGATCTTCAGCAAATCGATATAATGTCAAGTCATCGACCACACCACCGGTCTCGTAACAGAGGGCGGTGTACTGCACCTGCCCGTCAATAAGCGATGAAACATCATTGGTTGTCGCGTACTGAAGAAAAGCGAAAGCCTGTGAGCCTGAAACCTCAATTTCACCCATGTGCGAAACATCAAATAATCCCGCAGCATTTCTGACCGCCAGATGTTCGGCAATAACGCCGGAATATTGGACCGGCATTTCCCAACCACCGAATTCAACCATGCGGGCCCCCAGTTGATGGTGAATTTGGTTTAAAGGTGTTGTTTGCATGAGACCGTCTCCTAAAAAAGGTTATTCAGCTAAAATCTGCGGGATAAGGTCCTCGCGGCCAAAAGTCATAAGGTGCACCCCCTGACACAATTCCCGGGCCCAACTGACCATTTCGCGAGCGATCTGGACACCTTCCTGCAGTGGATCATCAACTCCCTCCAAGCGTTTTAGCAAATTAAGTGGCACCTGTACACCGGGAATTTGAGCATTCAGGAATTGGGCCATACGCGTATTCTTCAACAACAGTACCCCCAATAAAACCGGAACTTTGTAATTGCCGACAGTCTCCATAAATGACTCAACCTGAGGGCGGTGAAAAACCGCTTGAGTTTGGAAAAAATTAGCTCCACAGTTGATTTTCTTTTCAATTTTTCTTATGACCAGCTGCCGTGGCTCAGCAGCTGGAGCGGCCGCGGCTCCAGTAAAAAAACGGGGTGCAGAAGCCAGCCGATTACCTGCCATATCAATACCGTTCTGCAAACCAATAACTCCCTTTAACAATTGCACAGAATCAAGATCAAATACCGGTCGAGAGGCGGTATGATCACCAAAGCGTGGATGGTCCCCGGTTAATAACAGAAGATTTTCTATCCCCAGAGCGGATGCTCCGAGAAGATCTGACTGTAAGGCCATACGGTTGCGATCGCGGCAGGTTACCTGGAGGATCGGTTCATATCCCTGTTCAACCAGTAAACGAGACAGTGCCAATGGAGACATGCGCATACAAGCGCCCTGGTTATCTGTAACATTGATGGCGTCGACTATTCTGAGTTGTTCCGCGGTGGCAAGTGCTGCCTCGACATCAGTACCTTTAGGGGGAGCAATCTCGGCGGTAATAACAAAGCGCCCGGCTTGGAGTTTATCAGAAAAAAAACTCACTTATGGGGCTCCGCAAACGATTTCCTGTCCAAAAGATGCTTGCCCGGCTTGAATTTGCGACTCCAGTCTTTCGGTTCAACAATGTGACTGAAAACGCCCTGCGTTTGATTCTCCAGTCGGTGATAAATTCGCACCCAGGCACATTCCTGTTCATGGTCCACTTCACAGTGGCCATCTTCCATCCCGCCACAGGGTCCATTCAGCAGGCCTTTTGCGCAGGTTGTCACCGGACAAATCCCCCCCGTTTCATTGAGGATACAGTCACCGCAGAGTGAACATTTCTCTTCATATTGGCCAAACCGCCGAACATTACCGAGAAATAACGGATCAACTCCCGTCAATACTGGCTTATCTGTACAATCTGAAATCGATTGAGCGCCAGCACCGCAGGACAATACCAGAAGGACGTCGGCCTCTTCTACCTGGTCGCGAAAGCGCCTCAACTCGCGTGCAGCCCGCATGATGTGGCAGGCTTCATCGAGAATCATGCTCCCGGTAACATCGCGCCCGCCCTCTTCCAACCACTCCTGAGTGGCAAAAACTTCTTCCTCTCCCCCAACCTTGCAGACCGTCGCACAGGACCCACAGCCGACCAGAAAAACTGAACGGTAGTTCTGTAATAAATGCTCTAGTTTCTGTCTGTCCTTGGGAGAGCTTATGATCATTCTAAAACCTCAGAGTTTTTTTCGCCCTGCGCTTCGCACTGACCAGGGTGTTGTAAAGCAGCATGGTAATCGTCATCGGACCGACACCACCGGGAACAGGTGTCACCGCTGCGGCATTTTCGCAGGCGGCTTCAAACTCTACATCTCCAACCAGTTTTTTATCACCGACCCGGTTGACGCCAACATCAATCACCACAGCACCAGGCTTGATCCAGGAACCCTTGATCATTTCAGGACGGCCAACGGCAGCGATGACGACATCAGCAGCGGCTATTTTTTTTGCGAGGTCTTGAGTGCGCGAGTGGCAAATGGTGACCGTTGCATGTTCAGCCAGACACATTAGCGCAACCGGTTTGCCAACAATATTGGAGCGGCCAACGACAACAACTTCTTTGCCCTTAAGGTCAACTCCAGTGTGTTCAAGCATCTTCATAATTCCATAAGGCGTACAGGGCTGAAAGAGAGGATTGCCGGTCACCAATCGACCGACATTGTAAGGGTGAAACCCATCGACGTCTTTGTCCGGAGAGATTGCCTCCAGCACCTTGGCTTCATCAATGTGCTCCGGCAGGGGAAGCTGAACCAGGATCCCATCGATCTTTTCATCAGCATTCAGCTCAGTGATCAGCTCTAGTAGTTCCACTTCACCGGTTTCAGCAGACAGTTTATACTCATCGGAGAAAATGCCGGCGGCGGCACAGGCTTTCTCTTTCATCGAAACATAAACACGGCTAGCCGGATCCTCCCCGACGAGAACAACTGCCAGCCCCGGAGTCACCCCTTGTTTAATCAGGGCTTGAGTATCCGCCGCAATTTCCTGACGCATCTCGGCCGCTATTGCTTTTCCGTCTATAAGTTCAGCCACTTGAGACCTCCATCTATAATATTATTCAGCTCGCTAAAAGAAAAAGAATCGACCTGTAAACACGTGCAGACTATACGTAAGCAGAAAGTTTTTGTAAAGAAACTGAGGCTTTTCAAAGGGAATTAAACGCAAAAAAAATCCCCGACAGAATAAACTATCGGGGATCTAAAAATGCAACCATCAAGGGCTAGGCATTTGCGGCCTTGGGACATGAAGCACAAGCTTCACTCGTCGCGACTGCAGGCGTTGGGCAACTACTCTTCTGGGAATAACCCTGCTGGTACCAACCGCCCCCCTTAAGGGTAAAGGCCCCACGTGAAACTAGCTTCTTTGCCTGCCCACCACATTTCTGGCAGACATTGATTGGTTCATCGGAAAATTTTTGACGAACCTCAAAATTCAAACCACAATCTTCACAGTGATATTCATATAACGGCATGACTAAACCTCCATTTTTTTCTTGATCAAACAATCGCAGATAATATATGCACAGTGGAATTTCTGTCAAGGATAGTTTACAGAAGTATTTTTTCTAAAATTGAATGGATATCCCTGAAACAGAGGCCCCTGATGAGCACCCGCTTTTTTCGTGACGTTTCGCCACTCAGAAGAACAACCTGAGTTTTAGCTGTACCGAATAATTTGGCCAGATACTCACGACAATCCTTATTTGCGGCACCATCTACGGGAGGTGAAGTCAGTTTGATCTTTAACGCGTCACCCTGCAAACCAGAAATCTGGTTTCGACTTGATCTGGGTTGTACTTGCAACCGGATGATTACACCTTCAGGGTGGTCCTCCAAGCATGGAAGCATCAGGAATAATCCGAATCGTTCTCCTCGTCAGTTGGAAGAGATTGCAGCAGTTGAATCTGGCGCTCGGTTTCCTCAATGAGCAAAGAGTCCATATCAAGCAATTTTAAATGATTTTCTATCAAAGAGCGCAACCCGCTTTCGAATGACAGTTTCTGACGTTTCATGTCCTGAACCTGACTCACCAGTTGAATTCTTCGTTCATTCGCATCGCGAATCACGCGCTCGCCCTCCAGGTGGGCATCAGCAACGACAATTTCCGCTTCTTTGCGCGCGTTAGCCTTCAACTCTTCAGTGACCTGCTGCGCGGTCATCAAGGTCTGCTGTAAAGCTTTTTCACGCTCCCGCAACTGCTCCAGAGAAGTTCTGGTTCGGGCGAGGGACTCCTTAAGTTCATTATTTTGCTTGTGGAGACGTTCCAGTTCATCTGCCAGCATCTCAAGGAAGTGATCAACTGCAGTCGTATCGTAGCCGAACATCCGGGTCTTGAACTGGTGCTGCTGAATCTCTATTGGTGTGATCCGCATAGATAAATCCTAAGACAGGGGTCAGTGCGCTAATTGAAAGAGGAAAGAGACCACCAGCTGCTGAACGACAGACAGCAAGATCAAAAGAGCGATGGGAGAAAGATCAAAAGCACCCATTTGTAAAAAGGGCAATAGGCGCCGTAAACGGTAGAGAGCCGGGTCTGTTGCACTATGCAGAAAACGCACAATCTGGTTGTACGGGTCAGGGTTCACCCAGGAAACCAGTGCTCGGGCAATGACAATAAAAATATAGATATTAAATGCCAGGTCAAGAATTCTGGCGATGGCAACAAACATGACATTCATCTTTAAAAAAACCTTTCTTGGAGAACCAATATGTCAGTAATTTACCGTTTCTATAATGAAAGTTATAACCCTGTCAAACGATTCCAACCATACAAATTCTATGAACTTTGACTTCGTGAATAAAAACCGTTAAATTGCGACGGCTGAAGCTAACAATGACTGTAAATCTTTCAATATCAGGATTGGAACTATGGTTCAGACTAATAATGTCAACGTTCTTGGTGTATCCCCGATTATTGCTCCATCAGATTTGAAGCAGGTTTTTCCACTTTCACTCGAAAGTGCAACTTTCGTCAATACTTCTCGCAATGCAATCAAATCGATTTTGCATGGTGAAGACAAACGCCTGATGGTTGTCGTCGGCCCTTGCTCTATTCACGATCCGATTGCGGCAATAGATTACGCCCGACGGCTAGCAAAATTAGCACAAGAGCTCCAGGATCAGCTGTTTATTATCATGCGGGTGTATTTCGAAAAACCCAGGACAACCGTCGGCTGGAAAGGGTTGATCAACGACCCTGATCTGGACGGCAGCCATAAGATATCAAAAGGCCTGGGAGTTGCCCGGCAACTTTTCTGCGCCATTACTGAGCTGAAACTGCCGATCGCCAGCGAAATGCTTGATCCAATCACGCCCCAATATTTATCAGATATGATAAGCTGGGGAGCAATTGGTGCCCGTACGACTGAGTCTCAAACCCACCGGGAAATGGCCAGCGGCCTGTCTTTTCCTGTCGGTTTCAAGAACGGAACCGATGGCGGCTTAAAAATCGCTCTGGATGCTATGGCTGCTGCCTGCCGCTCGCATAGTTTTCTCGGCATCAACTACGAAGGCCGATCTTCTATTGTTCAGACTGCGGGGAACCCAGACATTCATATGGTTCTCCGGGGAGGAGAAAAATCTCCAAACTACTATCCCGAAGATATTGCAAAAACAACTAAACTTCTCAAACAGAAGAAGCTTCCATCTGCCATCATGGTCGATTGCAGCCACGCAAACTCATATAAAGATCATCGGCGACAGGGGGAAGTCCTGGAGAATGTTGTCGCTCAACTGATTGAAAATCCTGGCACCATTTCTGGGGTTATGATCGAAAGCAATCTTAAGGCGGGCAATCAAATCATTCCGGAGGATCTTAGCCAACTCAAGTTTGGTGTTTCCATTACTGACGAATGTGTTGACTGGGAAACAACAGTACAGATGTTGACCCGGGCATTTACAAAACTGGCTGAGAGATAAAATCCCCTTCTCAAAAACGTACGGGCCTGATGGTGATGATCACTTTGCGGGGTGTAAGATCAGATCATCATACCAGGCCTGAGCCTCTTCTTTGGTGCCATCCGTATCTGTCATAATAGCGATACCACCACCCATGGGGGGATTGACACCAAAAAGGCGTCTAAAATCGGCGACCAGATTGCGTTCTTCGCTCACCCATTGCCCCGCTTTATTATCCCCTGACTCCACAGCCAGCATCATATCCCGGGAAAGATAAGGGCTAGAAACGGCCTCTTCAACTGGCAGACGATTAGCCCAGATGTAGTTGATCGTGCGGCTCAACGGTTTAATCCAATGGGGGAAAATGACATAAATTCGAGCAGCATAATCATCTCCCTGCTTTGACCGGGCGTCCCCTTTGCTTAATGTCCTTGCAATTTTCCAGCGCCAGGTGAGAACTGGATATTTCTCTGGATCAAATTCTATGTGCTTCAATAAACCAGAAGCACTTGCTTTGCTCCTGGCTGATAGGACAGAGTTTCCATTTCCATCAATTTGCACAGCATAAATGGTTTCCCCGCTGAACTTTTTTACCTCCCAAGCCAGCAAACCTTCATCAAAGCGATCGACAATCAAGGGTTCTGTAGCCAGTACCATATGAGGCAGTGCACAAAAAAACAATATCAATAAAATATTATTTTTTAGCATAATAAATCAACACCATCAATTTAATGCATTGGTACATCGACCGCAGCTTGCTCATCACTCACCATCAGATCAATTTGTCCGAATTTTTTTTCGTAATTCTCAACGTTGTTCTGTAAAGCAGCCAAAAGACGTTTGGCATGTCTCGGAGAAGTGACCAGCCGCGCTTGAACCCTGGCCTTTGGTGCCTGTGGCTGAACGTAAATGCAATCAATAACAAATTCGCTATCATTATGATTAACGACTGCCATATTGATGTATTGTCCGCATGCGACCTGGTCATCCATTTGAATTTCCAGTTTAACTTCCTGTTGAGGCGATTTTGCCATATTCTTTTGTCCCTTCCGTAGTTCAAATCTGCTCAGAATTGAGAATTTCATAAATCATTCAGAAGACGATAAACCATCTGTTCCAATTCCCAGACCTTTTCCCCGGCCTTATGCTGTTCATCATTCTCCAACAAGACCCTGGCGTGATCCAATTGTCCATGAACTTTCAGTAAAACTGGTGCGAGTTTACTTTCAAGTTGGAGTTGTGGAATTTCACCCACAGTTTCAACCCAATCTTGCAGTTCCTCGACTGCAATATCGATGGAACGCAGAGCTTTTACCGTACTCTCAGGCAAAGTCTCATAAAAACGATCGGCCTCCTGTTCAATTTGCTCGAGGACGTGGCGATAGCGTTCAGAAATTGACATTAATTCATCCTTTCAACAATATATTTATCAGGGCGCCATCCTAAGCGATAAAAACACTAAAGATCAATCTATTGCTGCGGATATCCCTGTAACCATATTGACTTTAATATCCCCTGACTGTTAGCTTTGGCTTGTCAATTTAAACGCTAGGGGCGTCATAGTTACTGAGAATTCTCCGTCAAGAAGAATAACCCTTAGAACCTGATCCGGTTGATACCGGCGTAGGGAAGCGGCCAATGTATCAATATTTACACTTAGCCGCATAAAAGCGGCTTTTTTATTTTAAAATTATGAATATTTACTTGAATGACATTCCCGTAGAGATCAATCCTGATACTTATCTCCACGCTCTACGTGATGAAAAAAAGTCGGGCGCTGACATTCTGATTATCAACGGTTTCCCACAAACAAAAGACCAACGATTACAAGAGGATGATCGTGTTGTCATGATTCGCCGTGGCGAACAGCCAACGCCAGATGAGTTGGAAGCCTTAATGATGGCGCGCCATACACCTGGCGTACATGAAAAAATCAAACAGGCCCGGGTGGGAATTGCCGGCATAGGTGGACTGGGATCAAATGTGGCCATTGCTCTGACGAGAGTCGGAATCGGCCAACTGGATATCGCAGATTTTGATGTTGTTGAGCCGTCCAATCTGAATCGTCAGCAGTATTTTATCGACCAGATCGGCATGCCAAAGGTTGAAGCTTTGAGTGATATCCTGAAAAGAATCAACCCTGCGGTAAAAGTAAATGGCCATAACAAAAAAGTAACCCCAGAAAACCTGACCGCTATTTTTGGTACGGTCGACATTCTCGTCGAGGCATTTGACGCAGCCGCAGAAAAAGCCATGCTGACCAATCATTTTCTTCAACTCTACCCCAACAAATATCTTGTCGCGGCATCGGGAGTTGCCGGCTATGAACCTTCCAACAGCATTCGAACCCGTAAAATTTCAAAGTACTTCTACCTCTGCGGAGACGGCGTAACCGCTGCGGCCCCCGGATACGGTCTGATGGCACCGCGTGTCGGCATTGCTGCTCATCACCAGGCCAATACTGTTCTGCGCCTGTTGCTGAATGAACCGCTAGACTAACCAAGGACACGGTATGCAACTGATCATCAACGGTGAAGCTAAACAGGTAACAGAGGAACTGACAGTTACAAAACTGTTAGCACAATTGATGCTGTCCCCTGAACAGGTTGTTGTTGAGCTCAATCACAACATTCTACCTGTCGACAAACATTCGGCGACAGAGCTGACTTCAGGAGACAGCATTGAAATAGTTCATTTCGTTGGTGGTGGATAGACAGCATTCCAGCGTTCGATTCTACTTATCAGTAAATCCCTTAACAACAGGAACACAGCTATGGATCCATTTATTATTGCCGGTCGAACATTTACCTCACGCCTGATGGTTGGTACTGGAAAATTTGCTTCAAACCAAGCTATGGTCGAGGCGATGGAGCACTCAGGCAGTGAAATTGTTACGGTCGCTTTACGCCGAGTTGATATTGACAACCCTGAGGACTCCCTCCTCTCTCATATTGACCGTCAACGCTATCTCCTGCTCCCAAACACCAGTGGTGCACGCGATGCCGAAGAGGCTGTCCGCCTTGCACGTTTGGCCCGGGCCGCTGGATGTGATCCTTGGATCAAGCTGGAAGTAACCCCCGATCCCTACTATTTGCTCCCGGATTCTATAGAAACGTTGAAAGCAGCGGAAATTCTTGTCAAAGAAGGTTTTATTGTGCTCCCCTACATGCCGGCTGACCCGGTGTTGGCAAAGCGCCTTGAGGAAGTCGGCACCGCAACCGTGATGCCTCTGGGAGCGCCTATCGGAACCAACCGTGGGGTTCGCACCCGTGATCATATTGCGATTATCATCGAACAAGCCAATGTCCCAGTTATCGTTGATGCCGGCCTTGGTGCGCCCTCTCACGCTGCGGAAGCCATGGAGATGGGTGCTGATGCTGTTTTGGTAAACACGGCCCTAGCAGACACTCCTAACCCTGCCGCCATGGCACGTGCTTTCCGCAAAGGAGTTGAAGCGGGTCGTGAAGCATACCTTGCCGGGCTTGGCCCCCAGCGGCGGCAAGCGGAAGCTTCCAGCCCACTCACTGGTTTTCTAAGGAAAGACTGATGTATTTTCAAGAGCAGTTGAAACGTTACCCTCAGACTCAAATCCAAAGCAGGATAGTCTCAGCAGGACCAGCCCAAATTGATCTGGCCCTCCAGCGGCAACGGGTAAATCTTGAAGATTTTGCGGATCTGCTATCCCCGCAGATTACAGATGTGCAGCTTGAGCAGTTAGCCAACCGAGCACAGAGAATAACCCGGCAGCGATTTGGCCGCATTATTTTACTTTATGCCCCCCTTTACCTTTCCAATGAATGTCATAACGGTTGTCGGTATTGTGGATTTAATGCTGAAAACCAGCTACACCGAAAAACGTTGACCCTTGAAGAAGTTGAACGTGAAGCTAAAATTTTGCGCCAGCAGGGGTTTCGTCACATGCTTCTGTTAACTGGCGAAGCACCAGAAGTTGCTGGCATCGATTATTTAGAGGAAGCGGTAAAAATTATTAAACACTATTGCGGCTCCGTATCTATTGAAGTTTTCCCGATGGATACTCATGATTATCAACGTATGGTTAACGCGGGAGTTGACGGTTTAGCCTTATACCAGGAAACCTACGATCGAGAGCTCTATCAGGAGTTACATCCATACGGCCCCAAAAGTGACTACGCCTATCGGCTCCAGGCTCCGGAAAGAGCGGGAGAGGCGGGTTTGCGTAAAATAGGCATCGGCACCCTGCTCGGATTGGGCAATAGCCTGACGGACGTTTTTTACAGTGGTCTACATGCCCTTTATCTAGCCCGCAAATTTTGGCGAACTCAGGTAAGCATTTCTTTCCCCCGTTTGCGTCCGGCGGAGGGTGGTTATCAGCCGAACTCTGTTATCAGTGATCGGCAACTCACCCAATATATCTGTGCCATGCGGATATTAATTCCCGATGCCGGATTGGTATTATCAACCCGAGAGGATTCTGATCTGCGCGACAATCTTCTACCACTCGGGATCACCCAGATGAGTGCTGGATCCTGCACCGCGCCTGGCGGTTATGGTGAAGAGGATCATGAAAGTGAGCAGTTTGAAGTCAGTGATCATCGTTCTCCAGCTGAAATTGAAACTGTCTTGAAGACAAGGGGCTATGAGGCGGTCTGGAAAGATTGGGATAGCGCTTTTTTAAACCAGGCCAGCTGAGTAAGGCGATGAAAAAACAACTCCCCCGCCTGTATCTCATCACTGATCGACATCAGGTTCCAAAGAATAGTAATTTGCTCAAAAGTCTGAAAGAATTATTAAAAGCTGGCGTTAAAATGATACAGCTGCGTGAGAAGGATCTGTCCGCAGCCGAGCTCTATCCACTAGCACGAGATCTGCGTTTGCTTACACAGGACTATGGTAGCCTGCTATTGATTAATGACAGGGTGGATCTCGCTCTGGCCATTGACGCGGATGGTGTCCACCTAGGACAGCATTCTCTCCCTATAGAGGCGGCAAGAACACTTCTCGGCAAACAAAAAATCATCGGAGTTTCAACCCACTCTTTGGCTGAAGTCAACATGGCTCAGAAACAGGGGGCTGACTTCGTCACCTACGGACCAGTCTATTACACCCCCTCAAAAGCTGCCTATGGGGATCCAGTCGGGGTCACAGCCCTTAAACTCAGCTGCCAGCAATGCCGAAACCTTCCTGTTTATGCTCTCGGGGGATTAAAACCGAACAACGTTCTTGATACACTACAAACCGGAGCATACGGAATCGCTGTAATTTCAGCTCTATTGGCCGAACCATCGCCGGTACTGGCCTATCAAAAGCTGACTCGTGAAATACAAAAAGTCAATTGACCAGATGATAACGACTGGAACCGAGAAAAATAATAAAAAAAGGTCCCAGCATAGAGCAAGGACCTTTTTTTATAATGGCGGGAATGACGAGACTTGAACTCGCGACATCCTGCGTGACAGGCAGGCACTCTAACCAACTGAGCTACATCCCCAAATTTAATACGCTTGTTGCTTCTTTCTGTTTAACCA
This sequence comes from Deltaproteobacteria bacterium, assembly GCA_026193235.1. Taxonomy (GTDB): domain Bacteria; phylum Desulfobacterota; class Desulfuromonadia; order Desulfuromonadales; family Geopsychrobacteraceae; genus JAPHSA01. Next base: position 41,801 of record JAPHSA010000045.1, read on the forward strand.
TTTCCGCTTGACGGTAATTCCGACAAATGGTGGGCGAAGAGGGGCTCGAACCCCCGACATCCTGCTTGTAAGGCAGGCGCTCTCCCAGCTGAGCTATTCGCCCTATCATTTTCCTACTTAAAAATGGCGGGAATGACGAGACTTGAACTCGCGACATCCTGCGTGACAGGCAGGCACTCTAACCAACTGAGCTACATCCCCATTTTTACGACAATTTTAATTCCATCTACTAAACCAGTAGCGTTTAATATACGACTCTACTGCAGTCCCGCAGATAGAAATAGGAAGTATCAAAGTGCCCGGTGGGTTTGAAGATGGACAGCTTAGTACTTCCTACTTCGGTTTTTAAATTTTACGCTACAACTTAATTAACAGCGTCTTTCAAAGCTTTGCCAGCCTTGAACTTTGGCACCTTTGCTGCGGCAATCTGAATTTTCTCACCAGTCTGTGGGTTCTGCCCGGTACGTGCAGCACGATCACCAACACTGAATGTTCCAAAACCTACCATAGCAACTTTTTCGCCAGCTTTCAAAGCATCAGTAACTGCTTCGGTAAAGGCCTTAAGTGCGCCCTCTGCATCAGTTTTACTCAGCCCCGCTTTTTCTGCCATTGCATTGACCAGATCAGCTTTAGTCACAGTATACCTCCTAATAAAGTTTAAGTAATTTGAACCGTGAAAACGCGATAAGATATATCAGGTTTGCAAAAAAACTGTCAAGGTGTTTTTCCCCATTTATCGGGCTTTGGCAAGATATTTTCTCTTTATTAATGCTGACCAAAAGAGAGCTTTATTCTTTTTCAGCAAACAAAGCATGATCCAGCACCATATCCATATGATCTACAGGGACAATACTCAAGGATTTAAGTATCTGCTGTGAAATCTCTGTCAAGTTTTTCTTGTTATCTGCCGGGATCAGAATCTTGGTAATTCCGCCACGCCGCGCAGCAAGGAGTTTTTCCTTCAGTCCGCCAATGGCCAGGACACGGCCGCGAAGAGTCACCTCTCCAGTCATTGCAAGGTCTTTTTTAATGCGCCTTCCCGTTAACGCAGAAGCAAGTGCCGTTGCGATGGTAATGCCAGCCGAGGGGCCATCTTTCGGCACAGCACCTTCAGGAACATGCAGATGGATATCTAGTTTGGAATAAAAATCTTTCTCTAGCTGCAATTCCTGCCAGCGCGAGCGGATATAACTCATTGCGGCCTGAGCTGATTCCTGCATGACCTCGCCCAATTGGCCGGTGATTGTTAATTTGCCCTGTCCAGGCAATGTCGTTACTTCTATTGATAACAGTTCGCCGCCGGTTTCTGTCCATGCCAAGCCAGTGGCGACACCTACCTGATCTTCTTTTTCTCGGATGCCATATTGATACTGGGCAACGCCTAAATATTTTTGCACCTGGCTTTCACCGATTTTTAAAAGCTTATCCGTCCCTTCTAGCAGAGCCTTTTTAGCAAATTTACGCATTACTGATGCAATATTGCGATCAAGACTTCGGACCCCAGATTCACGCGTGTATCGACGAATAATTTCATAAATGGCGCGGTCCGAAAAACGCACATTATCCTGCTTCAATCCGTGAGCCTTGATTTGTTTGCCTAACAGGTAGCGGCGGGCAATATGCAGCTTTTCCTCTTCTGAGTAACCTTCAATACGAATAATTTCCAGCCGATCATGCAGTGGCCGCGGAATAGCGTGCAGATTATTCGCCGTCGCCACAAAAAGCACCTGCGAAAGGTCATAATCAACATCGAGAAAATGATCGGCAAAGCTGTTGTTCTGCTCAGGGTCGAGAACCTCAAGCAGTGCAGAGGAAGGATCGCCACGGAAATCAGTACTCATTTTATCAATTTCATCGAGCATGAAAACAGGGTTATTGACTCCTACCTTACGCAATCCCTGAATGATTTTCCCTGGCATCGCACCGATATAGGTCCGCCGATGACCACGAATTTCGGCTTCATCACGAACCCCTCCCAAAGACACGCGCACAAATTTTCGCTGTAATGCCTTGGCTATTGACTGCCCCAGGGATGTCTTCCCGACGCCAGGAGGGCCAACCAGACAAAGAATAGGACCTTTAATCTGTTTAACCAGGGCCTGTACCGCAAGGTACTCTAAAACCCGCTCCTTGACCTTCTGCAAACCATAGTGGTCGGCTTCCAGAATTTCTTCGGCCTTCGTCAGGTCATGTCGATCTTTCGTCCCCTTTTGCCAGGGCAATGCGAGCAACCATTCAATATAGTTACGGACAACTGTCGCTTCAGCAGACATCGGTGACATCATTTTCAGCTTACGCATTTCTGCTTGTATCTTTTCCGTTGCCTCCTTGGACATGCGCTTCTTTTTGATCTGCTCTTCAAAATGCAGAATTTCCTGTTTAAATTCATCCTGCTCTCCAAGTTCTTTCTGGATCGCCCGCATCTGTTCGTTAAGATAATATTCCTTTTGACTGCGCTCCATCTGACTCTTGACCCGACTGCGAATTCTGCTTTCTACCTGAAGGATTTCAATCTCTTGTTCGAGCAGGACCAGAAGATGTTCCAGGCGCTGGGCAGGATCAAGGAGTTCCAGGACTTCCTGCTTGTCGGCAATAGGAATCTGCAGGTGTCCCGCGACGGCATCAGCCAGACGGGAGGGATCTTCAATCCCAGAAATGGTTGAACTCACCTCGACCGGAACTTTTTTACTGAGGGCCACGTAGCTTTCAAAAGTTGAATTGATCGCTCGCATAACGGCCTCAACCTCGGAAGAATCGGCGATATCTTCCTCTAATGGTTCGACCTGAGCTTGCAGCATATCTTCTTCATTGAGAAATGTACTCATATGACCACGCCAGACGCCTTCAACCAGCACCTTGACAGTACCATCCGGTAATTTGAGCAATTGTACTACCTTGCCCACAGTACCGATTCGATAAAGGTCGTCTTCTTCAGGGTTGTCGACCTTAGGATCTATTTGGCTGATTAAAAAAATCATCTTATCTTCGTCTGCGGCTTTTTCCAATGCCCCGATCGACTGCTTGCGGCCGACAAACAAAGGGACAACCATATAGGGGAAGATAACGATATCTCTCAGTGGTAAAAGCGGAAACAAACGTGGGGATGGAGGTACAATTTGATCAACAGAATCTGACATGAATTGAGCCTGTAAAGAGAAAAGGAGCGCATCGTCATTTGACGAAACTGCGCTCCTGATGAGTTATTGGATTAGCAGAGAAGTTTAAGCACTTTCAGCGACATCATAAAGAATTATCGGCTTGACACCTTTGGTAATGACTTCTTCATTCAGGACAACTTCCTTAACGCGATCCTGAGATGGAATGTCGTACATGACTTCTAGCATGGCGTTTTCCAGAATAGAGCGCAAGCCACGTGCACCTGTCTTGCGAGTCAAGGCTTCCTTGGCAATTGCAACCAGGGCTCCATCGGTGAATTTCAAATGAACTTTTTCCATATCAAAAAGCCGTTGATATTGTTTGATCAGAGCATTTTTAGGTTCACGTAAAATCTGAATCAAGGCTTCTTCGTCGAGTTCACTGAGTGTCGCAATGACAGGGATTCGACCTACAAATTCAGGAATCAATCCATATTTAAGCAGATCTGCTGGCTGAATTTTACTCAGGATCTCACCAAGGTTCTCTTCTTTGATAGAGCGCACCTCAGCACCAAAACCCATAGATTTCGAACTGATCCGTTTGTTGATAATTTTTTCAAGACCGGAAAATGCTCCGCCGCAGATAAACAAAATATTTGTCGTGTCAACTTTAAGGAATTCCTGTTGAGGATGTTTCCTTCCACCCTTGGGTGGTACACTTGCGGTTGTGCCTTCAATGATTTTCAACAGGGCCTGCTGCACACCTTCCCCGGAAACATCACGAGTAATCGAGGGCGATTCTGATTTCCTGGCAATTTTATCCACTTCATCAATGTAAATAATGCCCTTTTGCGCCTTTTCCAAATCATAATCGGCTGCTTGAAGAAGGTTAAGAATAATATTTTCTACATCCTCACCCACATAACCGGCTTCCGTCAAATTTGTTGCATCGGCTATAGTAAAGGGGACATCCAGAACCTTGGCCAGTGTTTGCGCCAACAAAGTCTTGCCACTCCCAGTCGGCCCCAGTAGCAGAATATTGCTTTTCTGAATTTCTATGTCATCATTTTTTTCTGAAAATTCTACGCGCTTATAATGATTGTAAACCGCAACTGAAAGAATTTTTTTAGCATATTCCTGGCCAACAACGTATTCATCTAGAATGTCTTTAATTTCAACTGGTTTCGGCAGTTTTTTAGTTTCGGAATCCGGTGACTGGTCGAGTCGAGATTCTTCGTCAATAATATCGTTACAAAGCTCAATACATTCGTCACAGATATATACAGTTGGTCCGGCAATCAGTTTTTTCACTTCATCCTGCGATTTCCCGCAGAAAGAACAGGTTAACTGACTATTATCATCCTTTGGACTCACGTATCACACCTCCGCACCGTCAAGATTAAGATTTTCTTTCGACAATTGAGTCGATAATACCATAAGTACGCGCTGTTTCGCTATCCATGAAAAAATCACGCTCAGTGTCTGCTTCAACTTTTTCTAAAGCCAACCCCGTATGTTTGGCCAGGATACCATTGAGACTTTCCCGCATACGCAGAATTTCTTTGGCGTGGATACCTATATCGGTCGCCTGGCCCTGAAAACCACCCAGGGGCTGATGAATCATGACCCTGGCATTAGGTAAAGCAAAACGTTTTCCTGGTGCCCCGGAAGCAAGAAGCACTGCTCCCATACTGGCAGCCTGACCAACACAGATCGTTGATACCGGGGCTTTCAAATACTGCATGGTATCGTAGATGGCCATCCCTGCCGTAACAACGCCGCCTGGGGAGTTAACATACAGGTGTATATCACGATCAGGATCTTCAGATTCGAGAAAAAGCAGTTGGGCAATGATCAAGTTTGCCATGTGGTCTTCTATAGCGCCACCTAAAAATATGATACGATCTTTGAGCAGGCGTGAATAGATATCATAAGCCCGTTCGCCACGACCGCTATCTTCTACTACCATAGGCACTAAACTCATTTAAGACTCCTTTTCATCTGCTTCACCAACCTCTTCATTTTCAAGTTCTGGTGGTTCTACCTCTGTCACAGTCGCCTGATCCAAGAGAAACTTCGTGACTTTCTGCTGTAGCACCTGGGCCTTTAAACCAATTTTCGCTTGGTCATTTTCAAAATATTTTTGCACCTGCTCCAAAGGAGTATTGTTTTCATCGGCGAAAGCTTGAATTTTTTCATCAACCTCGGCATCTTCAACAACAATATTTTCCTGCTGCGCAATCGTGTCCAGCAGCAGTTCCCCCTTTACCTGCTGAGCAGCCATATCACGATAAGCGC